>DCTS01000036.1 GCA_002329645.1 Lachnoclostridium sp. UBA1434
ATCGGGATAAGCGGAGTTGCCGTGCTCACCGATATCAAGGCCCTGAATTTCCTCTTCAAAACTGACGCGGATGCCGATCGTCTTCTTAAGAAGGATCCATAACAGAGCGGACGAGGTAAACACAAATAAACCGACGGCAATAATACCGAGAACCTCTGCCCCGAGAAGTGACAGACCGCCGCCAAAAAACAAGCCGTTGACCGTAGAAAGGCTTGTTGTACCTTCCCGGGCGAAAAGTCCGACACAGACCGTACCGAAAACACCGCAGACCAGGTGGACCGAGGTGGCGCCGACAGGGTCATCTATTTTTACCCGGTCAAAGAACAGTACGGCGAATACGACGAGCGCACCGGCTATCGCACCGATGATCAACGAACTTGTGACGCTTACATAGGCGCAGCTGCCGGTGATGCCGACAAGGCCTGCCAGACAGCCGTTGATGGTCATACCAAGATCAGGCTTGCCTATAAAGAGCCAAGACGCAGCTGTGGCGGTAAGTATAGCTGCAATGGCGGCAGTATTGGTGGTTACAAGGATGTGCACAACATCCCCGGGATTCTGAAAGCTCATAGTGGAGCCGGGGTTAAAGCCGAACCATCCGAACCACAAAACAAAAAGCCCTATGAGCGCCAGAGACATATTATGACCCGGGATCGCCTGCGGCTTCCCGTTTTTATCATATTTACCGTAACGGGGCCCGAGTATAAGCGCTCCGGCCAGCGCTGCCCAGCCGCCGACCGAGTGGACGACGGTATCGCCCGCAAAGTCCAGAAAACCAAGAGAAGCCAGCCAGCCGCCGCCCCATATCCAGTGACCGACAATCGGGTAAATGACAAGTTTCAGTACAAAGGAAAAAATGATAAAGGAGATGTACTTGACACGCTCTGCAACCGCGCCTGATACTATGGTTGCCGCAGTGCCGCAGAAAACCAGCTGGAAAAAGAATTTACCCCAGAACGGTACATTCGGCGTCAGGGTATCTTTATAGAAGTAGACAGTGGAATTGCCTAAGATAAACAGATGCTGCGTGCCGACGACCGGGTTGTCTCCGCCGAACATCAGTCCCCAGCCAAGCAGCATAAAGCCCAGCGAGGAAACCGCGAAAACAATAAAGTTCTTTGACAGGATATTGACTGCGTTCTTTGATCTGGCAAAACCAGATTCTACCGCTGCGAAGCCAAGGTTCATAAAAAACACCAGTACGGCTGCGAGCACTACCCAGATGGTATCAACTATCATTGTGGTATTCATGAAACATTCCTCCCTTAAAATTTATAAAATTAAAGGCGTGTGTTTAGTAAAACACACGCCTTTGTGATCATTAAGCTTTGACGATAAGCTGTATCGTTTATATAAGAAAGCTACGGTAGACCTTACCATTATATAAGCAGGCTTCTGCACATCTTGACTAATGTATTAAGTAAATTCCTGCACATCTTATCAATTATATAAGCAGGCACCGGCTCACAGGCCAAATATCTATAAAATAAGTTAAGGCGTTGTCGGCTATCGCCAACAGCGCCTTTGCAATTTTAACTAATAATAACTGATACATTTTTATTTGTCAATAGAAAATTTTGATTGATGTTAAGAAGCAAATAAATTTTTTGAGTTCCTGCAGGCAGAAAAGAAGTTGTTTTATAGCACACAGTTGCTTTATCGACATATTATAACTGTAAGATGGGATTATGAGCAGATGTTATATTGGGGGATTTGCAGCGTGGAGTTTACAGTAAATGAAGTTATAAAGCTGGTCTTAAAAAGAATTGTCTGGATTATTGTCAGTCTGTTTATCGGACTGTCAGCTTCATTTATATATAGCAAATACATTATAAACCCTTCCTATACGGCTTCTGTACAATTATATGTACTGCCCGATGCTTCGGAAACAAGCGCCGGTTTAAATGAATTGAATTACGCACAAAAGGTTGTCACAACATATATAAACTTTTTAAATACCAATGTTTTCTTTGAAAGAATACAAGATAATACCGAGCTTAATTATTCCATTAGTCAGTTGAAGAATATGACATCGGTGAAAACTGTCAATAATACCGAAATATTTAAAATAAGTGTTACTTCCCATAGCGCGCAGGATTCATACACCTTGGCAGAAAGTATGCAGAGGATCGCGCCTGAGCTGATCACATCCATCAAACCGTCGGCAAAGATTAGTGTGGTTGATCCGGTCACATTTCCTGCAGGACCGTCCGGGCCCAATATAATAAAAAATTCCATGGTCGGAGGAATGCTGGGCTTTGTAATCTCTGTTATTATTATATTTTTGATTGAAATTCTGGATGTAAATATTAAAGACAAAGAAGACTTAACAGCAACCTATCCATTTCCTGTCCTTGGCGAAATACCAAATCTGAGCATGTCAAAGGAAAACAAATATAAAAAAATACAGTTCATCTTAAAGAAAAGGAAACCCCTGAATGAAAAAAACTATATGGATGATAACTCAAAATTCATTTTTAGCGAGGCTTTCAAGTCCCTTAGAACAAATTTGCGCTTTGTTCTGATAAAGGATGGATGCAAGAAAATAATCGTAAGCAGCCCGCTGCCTGGCGACGGCAAAAGCACAATAAGCATAAATCTTGGTATTGCAATATCCCAAACCGATTCCAGGGTTCTGATCATAGACTGCGATTTACGAAAAGGCAGGATTCACAGCTTTTTTAACATAAAGTACAGGCCGGGACTTACGGACGCCCTGTCGGGAATGGCAGATATAAAGGATGTGATCAGAAAAACACCTTATGAAAAGCTTGATATTATACCTTTAGGCTCAATATCTCCGAACCCGTCGGAGCTGTTGTCAAATAATCAGATGGAAAAACTGCTGGCGATTTTTGAGAAGGAATACAACTATATCATATTTGATACGCCGCCGGTTAATGTTATGTCGGACTCCCTCAGTCTTATTAAGTATTCGGACGGTTTGCTGATAGTTGCCAGAGAAGGGATTACTTCACATCCGAATCTAAAAAATGCACTGGATAAATATAAACTGTCCCATGGAAACATACTGGGATTTGTCCTTAACAATGTTTCAATAAACCGGGGCAGGAAATTAAATTATTATTATGCTCATTATGGTGTATCGCATGATTGATATTCATACGCATATATTGCCGCATATCGATGATGGTGCAGAAGATGCAAAAGAAGCAAAAAAAATGATTGATTGCATGCAGATGCAGCAGGTACGCATAGCGGTCTGTACGCCTCATTTTGATCCTGCAAGGAACTCCATGGAAAAATTCGTCGCCAAAAGGGAAAAAGCATTTTCTTATATAAATAATTCAGCGGTTGTTTTACTTCCCGGAAGCGAGACACTGTATCATGACTTGCTATATCAATATTCCGAACTGGATCAAATCTGTATTAACAATACGAGGTACCTGTTACTGGAATTGCCTTATAGCAAGCATTGGAGTGATCGTGATTTGGAATGCATTGAGAAGCTGATGAACGTATTCCGGATCATACCGGTTATAGCTCATATGGAAAGGTACTGCTTTCTTTGGAAAAACAAAAAAAATATAAGGAAATTAATCAATTTGGGGTGTGTAATGCAGATAAATGCAAAGGCCATTATTGACAGTAAGCTTAGAAAAACAGCGCTACATTATATAGAAGAGGGCTTGACGGATGTAATGGGAAGTGACTGTCATGATATGTCTCAAAGATATCCAAACCTAAAGGAGGCCTTTGATATTATTGAGAGGGAGATCGGAATTTATTATTGCGACCTGTTACAGCAAAATGCAGCTTCAATTATCAATGGGAAGAAGATAAGGAATGACGGTTTATGTTGAGAGATAGCGAATTATCAAGATCCGGTTTATTATCATCCGTGCAGGAGTTAAATATAGAAGATCTGCTGGGCAGAAAGTCCGTTTCTTTTGATGAAGCGAAAATCAAACCTTACTTTAACCAGAAGACGATTATGGTAACCGGCGGAGGCGGTACCATCGGTTCTGAACTATGCCGTCAAATAGCCGGGTTAAACCCGAAGCATATAATAATAGTTGATAACTATGAGAATAATGCCTTTGAAATACAGCATGAACTACTATCGCAATATAGCGAGTCTTTTAAACTATCCGTTGAGATTGCATCTGTTCAGGACCAGGATAAGATATATTTATTATTTGAAAGGTACAGGCCTGAAATCATATTTCATGCTGCCGCCCACAAGCANNCATGTTTCCTTAATGGAGGATTGCCCTGATGAAGCTATAAAAAACAATATTTTCGGAACATATAATACCGTTCATGCAGCTAATCAATATAATACTGAGAAATTTGTGCTCATATCCACGGATAAAGCGGTCAACCCGACTGGCATGATGGGTGCAAGCAAAAGGGTATGTGAAATGATCGTTCAAAGCATGAAGGGAATAAGTGATACAAGTTATATTACTGTAAGGTTTGGCAATGTGTTGGGCTCCAACGGTTCTGTAATTCCGCTTTTTATACGGCAGATTAATCAGGGAGGTCCGGTTACCATTACAGATAAAAGGGCATACAGATATTTTATGACTATTTCTGAGGCTGCGCAGCTGGTATTATGTGCCACTTCCATGGACTCGCAATCGGAAACCTATGTACTGGATATGGGGGAACCGGTAAACATTTTATCATTGGCCGAGAGCTTGATTCGACTAATGGGATATGTCCCATATACAGGAATCCCGATCGAGGAAATCGGCATCCGGCAAGGGGAGAAATTATATGAAGAGCTGCTGATGCATAATGATGATTTAATAAAAACCGAGAGCGCCAAAATATTCATAGAAAAGCACAGCACTATCTCTCAGTATGAAATTGAAGCGATATTGGTGGATTTAAGAAGAGCTCTTAAAACGAAGGATAAGGAGCTGATAAAAAACGCACTAATAAATGCCGTACCTACATTTCAAAAAAACAAGAATAATGAGACTTCAAAGAATTGATATACCTGATATACCTTCCTGCCGGCACAAAACAGAGCGCCTTTCATATATTAACTATGACGATATGAGAGGGGTTCTGTTTTTTGAGTTATATAACGGTTAAGAGATACCTTGACATCGTATTTTCCATCCTTGGGCTAATCCTTCTGGCACCGTTTTTTATTGTCGCCGCCATATCAATAAGGCTGGAATCTAAGGGCTCCGCAATATACAGACAGCGACGCCTCGGACTTCATGGGAGGGAGTTTACCATGTACAAATTCCGGACCATGCATGTCGGCGCTGACAAGGAAGGGGTTTATGACCTTAAGGGTGACAGAAGGGTAACAAAAACAGGCAGGATACTGAGATTAACCAGTCTGGATGAGCTTCCGCAGCTGATAAATATCCTGAAGGGGGATATGTCATTTATAGGACCAAGGCCTCCTCTTACGTATCATCCGTGGACCTTTACAGAATATACCGTACCGCAGAAAAAGCGCTTCATGGTGCGCCCCGGAATCACCGGTCTTGCCCAGATACACGGAAGAAAAGGACCGGACTGGGACACAAGAATTGAATATGACATGGAGTACGTCGATAATATAAGCTTCTTTCTTGACCTGAAGATAATAATAATAACCGTCATTAACGTACTCATCATGAGAAATAATTATAACTGCGGGAAAACAGTAAAGCCAAAAAAGGATTACCCCTATATATGGCTTATGTATATAACAAACGATGCCAAGGCTGCCAAAATCGCCGAAGACAACGGTGTAGAATGGATAATGGTTGACCTTGAGATTATAGGCAAGGAAGAACGGCAGGGACACCGGGATACCTTGATTTCCCGCCATACGTTGGGGGACATTAAAAAAATCAGGGAGGCAGTAAAAAAATCAAAATTAGTCGTGCGAATCAACCCTATACATCATGGCACAAAAAAAGAGATTGACAGGGCGGTTGAAGACGGGGCCGACATTATCATGCTCCCATACTTTAAAACAGCAAAAGAAGTAAAAAAGTTTATTCTTTATGTCAACAAAAGAGCTGAAACATGCCTCCTCGTTGAAACGCCCGAGGCGGTGGATCATATTGACGAGATACTGGATATTCCGGGCATTGATTATGCCTATGTGGGAATAAATGACCTCCATCTTGGCTACAAGCGTCTGTTCATGTTTTCCCTGCTGACCGACGGAACTGTTGAAGCCTTATGCTGTAAATTCAGAAAAAAAGGAATTCCATACGGCTTCGGCGGCCTTGCAAGGATAGGCTATGGACTGCTTCCTGCCGAGTATGTGCTGGCTGAAATGTATCGTCAGGGATCAAGCATTGCTATTGTATCAAGAAGCTTTACCAAGGCCGCAAGGCCCGGTGATTATGAAATGATGGAAAAGGTATTTATGGAGGGGATACGTCAGGTTCGAAGCTTTGAGGATGAGCTTCGAAGGAAGGATTACCGGTTCTTTCTTGATAACCTGAGGATAATTAAGGAGAAGGTGGCTGAAATAGAAGAGAATATTATAAAAGAAAGGGGAGACGTATGAAGCTTTTGCTGACCGGCGCTTTTTCATATACGCCCGAGCAGATAAAGGAGCTGAAGGAGCTGGCAGGTGAAGTAATCTACATAAAGGATGAAAGCGCGAAGATCGACTCGGATGTATCCGACATAGATATCGTTGTATGCAACGGACTGTTCCTGTACAACCCGATAGAACAATTCAAAAGGCTTAAGTTCATCCAGCTGACCAGTGCAGGACTTGACCGGATACCCTTGGACTATATTAAAGCGGCGGGAATAAAGGTCGAAAACGCAAAGGGAGTATACGGTATTCCCGTTGCAGAATGGATAATCCTTATGATTTTGCAGCTGTTCAAAAAAAGCAGGGCTTTTATCAGGCAGCAATCCGATCATGAATGGATAAAGCATTATGACCTTTTTGAACTAAGCGGCAAGACGGCAATAATAATCGGCTTTGGAAGCATAGGCCGGGAAACGGCAAAGAGGCTGAAAGCCTTTGACGTATATGTTATCGGAGTTGATGTGGCTCTGCCGACCGATGAAGCTCATACAACGGCACATATTAAGCCTGCCGATGAACTTTATACATACGACAGACTGGATTATGTACTGGGAAGAGCGGATATTCTTATCCTTACCCTGCCCCTTACGGATGAAACCCGCCGTATGATAAACGGAGAAAGGCTGTCAAGGCTCAAAAGCTCCTGCATCCTAATCAATGCCTCCAGGGGAGGGCTGATTGACGAAAGGGCGTTGGTTGAAGCGCTGGAAGGAAAAAGATTAGGCGGTGCGGCCCTGGATGTTTTTGAAAATGAGCCCATAGGCAGGGAAAGCCCCTTATGGGATATGGAGAATGTAATAATAACGCCCCATAATTCCTTTGTCTCCGATAAGAACGCGGGGCGCCTGTACAGCCTGATTGTAAGCAATATCAAAAATTTCATTAGCGAGTATAACAGGCAAAGGGTTTATTCCTATTGCATCGTTACCACAATGTCAAGCTCTGTTAATAACTGGATTAAACCGTTCCTGCCTTTATACTACAGGAATGGCTTCGATGTGACGGTGGTATGCGGCATGACTAACGAATACAGGCAGGAGCTTATAAAGGAGTACCCCTATGTTAATGCGATTTCCGTACCGATGCCGAGGGGAATTAATATTGCCGGATCCTTAAAGGCAATTTTTCTCTTATATAAGGTATTTAGAAAAGGTAAATACCACATGGTCCAATACTCGACTCCGAATGCAAGCTTTTATGCGGCTGTCGCCTCTTTTCTCGCCCGGATACCGATACGCCTGTACTGCCAGTGGGGCATGGTATTTGTTACTATGAAGGGCATCAGGCGGCTGATATTCCAAACCATTGAGCGGCTTGTATGCCTGTTGTCCACCCATGTGCAGCCGGACAGCAGGGGGAACTTAAACTACTGCAGACGAAGAGGGTTCTACTCAAAGGAAAAAAGCTGCCTCATATGGAACGGCAGCGCAAAGGGTGTTGACCTTAACAGGTTTGACATAAAAAAGAAGGAAATCTACCGACGGGAAACAAGAAGCAGGTATGGCATCGGGGAAGACTGCATCGTGATTGGCTATGTGGGCCGCCTGGGAGCGGAAAAGGGCTGTGCCGAGCTTTTTGAAGCCTTCAGGCGGATTGAAGGCCAGTATCCGAAGCTTAAGCTGCTGTTCGTAGGCCCCTTTGAAAAGGAGGGCACCATTGATCCCGGGCTTTTAGACTGGTTTTATAAAAACAGCCGCATTATAAAAACCGGCTGGGTACCCGATGTTGAAAGGTATATGGCCGCCATGGACATCTTTATCCTGCCAAGCTACAGGGAAGGCTTCGGCATGTCGGTGGCGGAAGCGCAGGCCATGGGCGTTCCTGTAATCGTTACCGACATACCCGGGCCGGTGAACGCAATGGCTGCAAATGTTACGGGTCTGACCGTTCCGGTGAAGGATGCGAAAGCAA
This sequence comes from Lachnoclostridium sp. UBA1434, assembly GCA_002329645.1. Lineage (GTDB taxonomy): Bacteria > Bacillota > Clostridia > Lachnospirales > Lachnospiraceae > Mobilitalea. The sequence goes on from DCTS01000036.1 coordinate 8,444, forward strand.
TTGCCGATGCGGTTGAGAAGCTTGTTGAGGATGAAAGGAAGCGAAAGGAATTCGGAAAAGCCGGGCATGAATTTGTAAAAAGCCATTTTGATGCAAGGGTATTTGCAGGGAAATTGATAAAAAACAGGATTAAGCTGGTGAAGGGATGCTATGAAAACAAAGATATTGATTACCGGGAGCGGAAGCTATGTCGGAGGAAGCATAAAAGCATGGCTTGAAAGTACAGGCAGGTTCATTGCTGATGAGCTGGATATGGAAAAGCCGGACTGGGTAAATCATGATTTTACACCCTATGACGTTGTGATTCATGTGGCTGCAATTGTACATAAGAAAGATAAGAAAATCCCCTGGCAGACCTATTATAGGGTGAACTCGGTGCTGCCTTACAGGGTTGCAAAAAAAGCGAAAGAAAGCAAAGTAGGGCAGTATATATTCTTTAGCTCAATGGCAGTTTACGGGCAGGGTAAAAAGCTGCCCGGGGGGAATAGAACCGGGGGGAATATAATCGATGAAAACACCCCCCTTAAGCCTGTAAATTATTACGGCAGAAGCAAGCTTGCGGCTGAAATCAAGCTTAAGGGATTAAATTCACGGGACTTTACGGTATCCGTGGTAAGGCCGCCGAACATATACGGGTATGGATGCCCCGGCAACTATATCGCTTCATTTGTCAAGCTTACAAGGCTATTGCCGGTCATTCCCGCTGCTTATACGGAATGCAGGCAGGGTTTTATATACATCGGCAATCTTTGCCGCTTTATACAGCGCCTTATTGAGGACAGGAGGCCGGGCACCTTCCATCCGCAGGACGGGGAGGGTATAAGCGCCTTGGAGATGTTTTCGGAAATAGCAGTCATAATCGGCAAAAAGCCTCGGTATTCCCATGTACTGGGCAGGTTAATCTGCTTATTTTACCGGTTCCCGCCGGTGGTCAAGGTGTTTGGAGGGGTTGCTTACAGCAGCCGCCTGTCAGACACGCCATATAATGATTATTCCAAAGTTGATTATAGAAGGGCNNTAAGGGAAACCATAAAAGGCCCGTTAAGGGAAACCGTAACAGGCCTGGGTAATGATACGGACAATGAGGGGATATAAGCATGAGGGTATTGGTCGTATCCTGCACTCCATGGAGGAAGGACAATAATATCGGAAATACCTTTACCAATATTTTCAGGGGTATGGACAATATTGAGATTGCCCATATCTGCTGCGGGAGCGGAAGGCCTGATACCGATTTTGTCAGATACCATCTGCATATCGGCGAAAAAGATATTCTGAGGAATTTGGTAAATCCCAAGCATAGGTGCTGCCGGACATATATATATCCCGAATGTATGGAGGAAAACAATGCATCAAAGGGCAAAAGCAGGAGCTTAGTATTTGATTTTATGCGCATACACCGGTTTCAGATATTTTTCTTTATCAGGGATTTAATCTGGAGCTTTAAAAACTGGATATGCGATGACCTGAAAGGCTTTGTGGAGGATTTCAGGCCGGATATAATTTTTGGCATGTTTCTTGACCGGAGCTGCCTGAATGAAATGCTTTTTTTCCTTAAGTCCTACACCGGGGCGCCCCTGGTTGTCTATGCTTGGGACGACGTATATACCTTGAGGCAGTTTTCCCTATCGCCGTATTTCTGGATAAACCGGCTCATACAGAGAAGGAAGCTAAGAAGAATATCCGGATTAAGCTCCCTTATGTATGTGATATCGGAAAAGCAGAGGGAAGAATATTCCGGGATGCTCGGACGGGAATGCAAAATACTGTATAAGGGCTTCGAATTTGACAGGCAGCCCTCCTATGAAGTAAAGAACAGACCGCTTAAGCTCGTGTATTCCGGGAATATCGGAACAGGACGCTATAAAACACTTTCGCTTATCGGTTCGGCCCTGCATGTGATAAACAAAGAAAATGTTAAGGCGGTCTTATATATCTATACCGCCACCCCCATCGGCAGGAGGATCAGGCGCAGCCTTAATTTCCCGGAAAGCATCCGGCTAATGGGATATGCATCTTCGGAAGATATTGCCGTCATTCAGAGGGAAGCAGATATACTGGTCCATGCGGAATCCTTTGATTTAAGGGACCGGTTAAGGGTGAGGCAGTCGTTCTCTACAAAGCTTGTTGATTATTTTAACTGCGGAAGGTGCATCTTTGCCGCAGGAAGCAAAGATGTCGCCTCCATAGATTATTTAATGAGGAACCATGCGGCGGTTATTGCATATAAGAAAAGTGGGATAGCTTATAAACTGGGTTGTCTTATAAGCTCGCCGCAGCTTATTAAAAAATACGCCGGCAGGTCATGGGAATGCGGTACAAACAACCACCGGATAAGGGTAATACAAAGCAATCTCCAAAAGGATCTTGATTTTATAGTGAGAAAAATACCTTGATTTCAAGTTGCAGAAGAAATGGTATTGGGGTGGGTTGATTGAAGATATATCTTGCAAATATCCTTCTTTTGTTTGTTTACGGAGCAGTTTTCCTTAAGGATGCATCTAAAAGGAAAAATGCAATATTCTGCTCTCTGGCATCCTTAAACTGGATACTGCTGTCGGGGCTGCGGCATCTGACGGTTGGCGCGGACACAATTAAGTACGGCTACATGTTTGAGCAGGCAAAGGGTATCTCATGGGTGACGCTGTGGAATGACAGGACGGATATTTTCATAAACAAGACATTGGGCAAGGACCCCGGGTATATCGTATTTCAGAAGCTGGTCCAGTTGTTCACCTCAAGCTACAGGACCTGGCTGATTATTGCAGCAGTCTTATTTATTGTACCCCTGGGAGTATTTATATATAAACATTCGGCCAATTCCTTAATAAGCTTTCTTATATATTCCTGCATGTTCTATTCCTTTTTTTCAATAACAGGAACCAGGCAGACCCTGGTAACTGCTATTGCGGTATTTGCAGGCTATAAGTATATAAAGGAACGATGCCTGCTGAAATTCCTTTTGCTTATCCTTATTGCGTCGTTCATCCATTTTTCGGTCGTGTTTTTTATTCCCGCTTACTTCATTGTCAATATGAAGATTACAAATAAATATCTTTACTTGTGCGGATGCACGTTTGTGGCGGTTTTGGCTTTTAAGGAAGCAATTTTCAGGCTTGTAAGCAGTATAAGCGGGTATGGGCAGTACCAGCCCTTTGAAGGGGCTGCAACCTGGAACTTTTCCATTTTACTTATTGCATTAACGGTCGTCGCATTGCTTAAGCGCAAGGAAATATTGTCGAACAACCCACAGGCAAAGCATTATATTAACGCGCTGCTGACTGCGGTAATACTTGTCCCCTTTACATTCGTAAATCCATCGGTAATGCGTGTCGTGCAGTATTATTCGCTTTTTATTATACTTCTGGTCCCTGAGATTATTAATTCATTTAAGAAGCAGGAAAGGTTTTTTGTATATTTCGTTGCCTGTTCAGCTTTAATTCTTCTGCTTATTAAGAACAACCCTGTGTATATATTTTTCTGGCAATCATAAAAAACAGCAAAAAGGAGGGTTTATTATGAGGCTTGCTGTTGTATCCAATTACTTAAACCATCACCAGTCGTACCTGTGCAACGAACTTTACAACCTGTGTGAGGAGTTTTATTTCATTGCCACCGAAAAAATCCCGGAAAAACGGCTTCAAATGGGTTACGAAGACATGAATTATAAGTACCCCTATGTAATCAGGATGTATGAGGATAAACGACAAAGCTATGCTGCTGAGTCAATAATAAAAACATTTGACGTGGTAATATTCGGTTCTTGCCCGTCCAAGCTTGTCAAGCTGAGAATGGAAGAGAATAAGCATAGCTTCATAAATATGGAACGCTTGTTTAAAAAGGGACAGTGGCGGAGGTTCCTGCCCACAACCCGTAAAAAAATAACGGACAGGGTGCTGAAATACAAGAATAAAAACCTGTATGTACTTTGCTCAAGCGCCTATGCTTCCTATGATTTATCCTTGTGCGGATTTAAGGACAAATGCTATAAGTGGGGGTATTTTACCCAGGTTCCTAAGGTCAATGGGGCGGAGCTTATGAGAAATAAGGACGCCTCATTCTGCAAAATCCTATGGGCAGGACGCTTTATCAGATGTAAGCGAATAAAGGATGCAATTTTCCTGGCCAAACAACTGACGGACCGGGGATATAGCTTTACCATGGATATCATAGGAAGCGGGGGTTCCCAAAAGCAGCTTAATATGCTGGTAAATATCCTGGGATTAACGGGTAAGGTTAATTTCCTGGGCTCAATGGCTCCCGACAAGGTCAGGACATATATGGAGAGAGCCAATATTTTTATCTGTACCAGCAATTTTAAGGAAGGATGGGGCACGGTTGTAAACGAAGCAATGAGCAGCGGGTGCGCAGTGGCCGCAAGCAATGCCGCCGGCAGTGTGCCGTACCTTATAAGGCACAAAAGGAACGGGCTTGTCTATAAAGCCGGGGATGTAAATGACTTGTACCGCAAGGTAATCCGGCTTCTTAACCATCCTGAGCTTCAATATATATACGGGATAAGTGCATATAGGACAATGGCTGACATATGGAGCCCGGAGGTTGCGGCAAGGCGGCTGGTTGAAGTTTCAAGAAACCTGATATGCGAAAATCATATTTGCTATCAATATGGTCCATGCAGCAAAGCATATATTATTAAGGAAGACTGGTATCCTGTAAAATTCAAACGGGAGGCAATCAAAAACAGTGTATTTAATCGCAGCGGCACATCCGGATGATGAAATTCACGGCACTTAAGCTGCAATATATAGACTTGTCATAACCCTGATATTTTTGATAGAGGGATAGCGATGAAGAAAAAGAGCCGGTATAAAGTATGCCAATATGATATTAGGGATGTACATGCAAAGCTTCTGCTGATATTAATAGAATTTGACCGGATCTGCCGAAGGCATGATATCAGGTACTCACTGGAGGGCGGGACCCTGCTTGGAGCCGTAAAGTATAAGGGCTTTGTCCCCTGGGATGACGACATAGATATCGTCATGGAAAGAGGCGAATATGAAAAATTCTTATATGTATGCAAAACGGATCTAAGGAAAGAATTTTTTCTTCAAAACAACCGGACCGCAAGGCACTTTCCCCTGAACTATTCCAAGCTGCATTTGAAGGATACGTTATATATCCAGGAAGGTACTAAGCATTTAAACATACATCAGGGCCTGTTTATTGACATTTTCCCGGTTGATCACATCTGCAGGCCGGCGCTGAGGCTTCAGGTTGCGCTTGTCGGAGCGCTGACAAGCGCAAGGCGCGTAAAGCTTAACCGGATATATGGGAAAAAAGAAGCCTTGACTAAGAATGTGGTTAAGTCGTGTATATATAAGGCTTTGTCCCTTTTCCCTTTGGAATGGATAAATAGGGCTGCAGATTTCTGCTGCAGGATATTTAACCCCATTCCCTGCAGGTATTACTATGAGGTATGCAATCCAAGACTCGATTTTAAGCCCCTAAATCGCAAGGTTTACGAGGAAACAACCGAGGTTGAATTTATGGGAATACAGTTTCTGGCTTCCAGATATTGTGACGAGTTCCTTAAGTCCAGATTTGGAGATATCGGAAAGCTCCCGCCAAAGGANNGAGCCATAAAATTATAGAATGCAGGTTATAGCAATAATTTCAAGTCACAGAAGGCGCTGCAGGCAATAGCCAAAGGGCTGTAAGCTGCAGAAGGCAGCAGTAATTTTAACAATCTGCCGAATGTTCGGAGGACGTAAGTATGAAAATTCTTCAAATAAATGCAGTAAGCGGTATCCGCAGCACGGGCAGGATATGCTCGGAAATAAATGAATTCCTTAATGAAAACGGACATAAAGGGTATATTGCATATTCGGACGGGATTATGGCCAGGGGGTTTAAAATCGGAACGAAGCTTGACCGCAAATTCCATGCCCTCCTTTCAAGAATAACCGGAAAGCAGGGGTATTTCTCCGTCCTTGAAACCTGCCGGCTGCTTAAATATATTGATTACCTTAAACCCGACATCATACACCTTCATAATCTTCACGGTAACTACATTAATCTGAAGATGCTGTTAAGATATATTGCAAAAAAGGATATTCCCACGGTGTTAACCCTGCATGACTGCTGGTTTTTCACGGGTAAATGCTTTCATTATACCGTAACGGGATGCTTTAAATGGAAGGAGGAATGCAAAAATTGCCCGCGGATACATAAGGATAATACAAGCTGGTTTTTTGACAGAAGTAAAAAAATGTATCATGATAAGAAGCTTTTATTCGGAAATATAAAAAACCTTGCAGTAGTCGGCGTATCCGGCTGGATTACAGGGGAAGCAAGGCAATCCCTGCTTAAGAACAGCAAAATCATTACCGGAATTTATAACTGGGTTGATTTTGATGTATTTAAGCCTGTATGCGCAGATGATTTGCGCCGCAGCATGAGCCTTGAGGAAAAGTTTGTAATCCTGGGGGTTGCAAGCGTTTGGACGGCGGATAAGGGCTTATATGAGTTTCTGCAATTATCGAAAAAGCTGCCCGGTGATATGGTCATCATCTTAATCGGCAGCCTGAAAGAGAACATTAAGGATTATAAAAACATAATGCATATAAGAGAAACCCACGATGCCGCAACAATGGTTAAATTCTATTCCATGGCGGATGTGCTTCTCAACCTGTCAATGGAGGAGGCATGCGGGAGAGCGCCGATAGAGGCATTGGCATGCGGTACTCCGGTAATAGCAATGAATTCCACTTCAAATCCGGAGCAAATCGGAGAGTTATGCGGTTACACGGTTGAAGAAAATGACCGGATTGGCCTGTACAGGAGAATAAATGAGGTTTACAGGAACACGAAGAACTATTACAGCCGCCATTGTATCCGGTATGCCAGGGAGACCTTCAGCAAAACCGGAAGCCTGAATGAGTATCTGCGGCTATATTATGAATTAGCCGGTGATTCGGAGGAATGCATTTGAAACCAGGACCTGATGACAGCATAAAGCAAATAAAAGCCGGAGCCCTAATATCATACCTTGCCATCGGCGTAAGCCTGCTGTCGGGACTAATATATACTCCGTGGATGGTAAGGCAGATTGGTGTTGGCGATTATGGCCTGTATACATTATCCTCGTCGCTGATTAGCCTGTTCCTTGTCGACTTTGGCATAGGGGAAGCCGTTTCAAGATTTATAAGCAAATATGTGGCAGAGGGTAACCAGGACAGGGTTAATGATTTTCTCGGTCTGATTTATAAGCTGTATATTATAATCAGCATGCTTATTTTTGCGGTACTGTTTATTGTTTACTTCTTTATTCCTGTTATTTATATGGAATTGACGCCGGAGGAAATCGATAAGCTAAGGGTTATCTTTATTGTTACATCTACTTTTAGCATAGTATCCCTGCCATTTATTACCCTTAACGGCATATTAACATCATATGAGAAATTCAAATTGTTAAAGCTATGTGATTTAATCAATAAAATATTGATTCTGACATTAATGGCTTCTGCATTAATGCTGGGATATAGACTATATGCTTTAGTTCTGGTAAATGTTTTTTCCGGCTTGTTTATCATTGCCGTCAAGCTGCTTTATATAAGAAAGACCCTTCCTATAAAGGTTAATTTTAAATACCGGGAAACCAATCTGATAAAAGAAGTATTTAGTTTCTCCGTATGGTCCACAGTGGCCACCTTTGCAAACCGGTTTATATTTAATATAATCCCTTCAATCCTCGGCGCCGTATCAGGTTCAACGGAGATTGGCATATTTGGAGTTGCAAGCACCCTTGAAGGCTATGCTTATATACTGTCCGGAGCGGTAAACGGACTGTTTTTGCCTAAAGTGTCCAAAATACTTGTCAATAAAAAGGACGGCGGTCATGTATTGCCCCTCATGATTAAGGTGGGGCGTATTCAATATAGTATTATAGGCCTTATCTTTGTCGGTTTTGCCATAGTAGGCAGGGAATTTATCTATCTTTGGATGGGAGAGGATTTTGAGCTTGCATATTATTGTGCTTTACTAATAATGCTGCCCGTAGTGTTCCGGGTTCCCCAGCAAATAGCCAGTGTTACCGTAATTGCAATGAACAAGGTGAAGATTCAGGCCATTGTATATGTAGTTGTAGCAGCCTTAAATATCTTGTTTTCCAGCATATTATCTTCGTATTTCGGGGCCCTTGGCGCGGCTGTTTCAATCTGCATGGTTTATTTTATACGGTTGATTATAATGAACATAGTCTATTATAAAGTACTGCATATCAATATTTTGTCTTTTATAAAAAATTGCTATATAAAAATGTCTCCTCCAATTCTGATCACCTTCATTGTCGGAATGATAATCAATCGGTTTACTGTTTATAACCTGCCGGCCTTTCTGATAAAAGGAACATTTATAGTGGTTTTATATATCATATTATTATGGAACATATCATTGAACCATTATGAAAAATCATTTTTTGTAAAGGGCTGAGAGGGTATAGGATGTATAAAGACAGAACAATTCTGGTTACCGGAGGTACAGGTTCCTTTGGCGAAGCCATGGTAAAGAAGCTTCTTGATACGGA
>DCTS01000069.1:0-6999 GCA_002329645.1 Lachnoclostridium sp. UBA1434
TGCCTATGTATTCAATGGTTGATATAATATTATCCGAGAGCATGACAATTGCAGCTTCAACGGATGTTGGTCTGTCATGATTTATATTATGCTGCTTAAGTATATTGACAAGGCCGGGCGGGAAAGCATACTCCTCTGCAAGCTTTAATCCTTCCTCCATATAATTATTTCCTTTAATCCTGCCTATTTCATGATACAGGCCACCGGCCATAGACAGCTGATCATCAGCCTGCAGGGTTCTGGCGGCTGCCGCCGACAGCTCACCGACTCTTTTGCAGTGATTATACAGCTTGTCAGAATATAACTTAAGCTTTAATAACAGCTCATTGTCTTCCTTAAGCAATACATCATAGCCGGCCCTTGCGCCGTGCCTGGCTGTTGCAATACTGCCCTCGTCAATCGTAAGGTTGACGTTGGTATCAGGATGGATATCGTTTATTGCCGAAGCAGCCTCTGCAGCGCTTTCATTCAGCTGGTTTTGCACCCCATCCCGGATATTTGAGACATTTTGGACATTATGCTCATTTGGCAATGCTTCACCGGCTATCCTTTTATACAGAAGGGAAAGCAAAAATGTTGCGGTAAGCACGACCGCAAAGCTTATCAGAGATGAGACATAATCATGTCCTTCCTGTCCCTTGAAAATAAAATTATTCATCACAAATGCCAGGGTAATATTGCTTGACAGTATTATTATTGCTGAATATATGAAGGTTGCTGCCTCCGAAAGGCCCTTTGCCAAAAGCGCGAGTAATAATGCAATTGCAAGAAACCTGATTATTGCTTCCGGCATCAGGGAATTTGCAATGCCAAGTATCAGGGTGTGACCGATAAAGATTATAACTCCCAGCCTTGTATCAACAAGAGCCGCCGTCAAAAAGCCTCCGATCATCCAGAAGCTGAAGACCTCCGGCTCAGGCTGCAGTATTATCAATACCAGCGGTATAAGGCTTGAGGCAAGTATAATGCCGACGGCATACCTTATCTGCATCAGATTGATCTTTTGAATGCGTACATATAAAGCTGCAACTGCAGTCAAAATCAGTGACAAAATGCCTGTCCTGATTATGTCAAGATCTGTCATGCCCGAGATAATGCCCATAACTACTATTATTATAACTGTCATTAACGGCCAAAGGGAAAACCAAATACCTTCTCTGTGACTTCTCTTATCTGCCTTCATATCGACCACTCCTGACCCTCTCCGGTATTATCGAGCCCTTTCTAATTTTGGCGATACGGTTTCCGGTAGCTTTAGCTGATCGCTGCTTTTCCTTTTCTTCATAAGCATCATAAGCCTTAACAATCTTCTGAACCAGGGGATGCCTAACCACGTCCTGGTTTGTAAGATATGAAAATCCGATATCATCAATTTTACTCAGGACTTTGACAGCAATATCAAGCCCTGATTTTACCCCTGCAGGCAAATCCTTTTGTGTCAGGTCACCGGTTATTACAACCTTTGAACCAAAGCCTATCCTGGTGAGAAACATTTTCATCTGCGCCGGTGTAGTATTCTGCGCTTCGTCAAGTATTATAAAAGCATTGTCGAGAGTTCTGCCTCTCATATAAGCCAGGGGCGCAACCTCGATAAGACCCTTTTCAATGTTTTTAAGGCATGCGTCAGGCCCCATTATCTGATACAGCGCATCATACAAGGGCCGCAGATAAGGGTCTACCTTACTTTGAAGGTCGCCGGGCAAAAAGCCAAGCTTCTCTCCTGCCTCTATAGCAGGTCTTGTCAGAATTATTTTGCTGACTTCATCGTTTTTAAATGCAGTTATACCCATGGCCATTGCAAGATAGGTCTTTCCGGTACCCGCAGGTCCGATGCCGAACACAATCATCCTGTTGCGCATCAGGTCGACATAGGCTTTCTGACCGATGGTCTTGGGTTTTATAGGCTTGCCGTTAATTGTATGGCATATAAGATCCTTATCAATTTCAACTATTGCCTGTTCCTTTTCTTCAAGGCTTAAGGCAAGAGCATAAACAACATTTTGCTCGGTTATAATATTTCCTCTCCTGCTCAGCTCAAGAAGCTGGGCAAATACGCCCTTTGCTCTGGCTATCTCATCCGCTCTGCCGATAATCTTGGTTCCGCCGTTTCTTTCCACTATGGTTACATTCAGTGTCTTTTCGATTATCTTTGCATAGGCATCCATTTCACCGAAAATATTCTTCTCATGCTCAGCAGGAATATCGATTACTGTCTCAATCAGGCTCATCTGCTTGTGCTGTCCTCCACTCGCTCTCATCAACCGCCCGGTACTCCCATGCCGGTTCCTCTACAAAAATTCTTCCTTTGGCTATGCATCTGTCGCCTTCAATACTTATAGCAACATTACTTTCTATTATTTTAACCTCTTTTTCAGCCAAACAGTCAAAATACCTTCTTAATTTTTCCCCGGCAAGGTTTATTGCTTCCTCGTCGTTGTATCTTCTTGACTCCTCCTCATATTCCCTTACCAGTACTGAGCTGTATGAGAAGGGAAGATAAAAGGTATCGGTAATATGCAGGTTATATTCGTTAACAATTATATCATACTCATTATATGAATATCTAGGCTTATATAAAAATATTTTGTTGCCGAGAATTGTTATGCAGTATCTTTTTTTCGTCCTTCCTGTATATACCTTCACAGGCCGCTCCATAGGAAATGAATCATAATAATCATAATAAGAGCTGCATCTTACGGTTGCACTGGCTATTACCGGCTTCTTTTCAATCACAACGTCGAAATCATCCTTTACATCAACAATGCCTGATACTATTATATCTCCCTTTCTCACCACATCGCCCGGTTTTACCAAGGGAGTTCCTGTCCTTGTTATAATGCTTTTTATTACCGCATCCTTTGCAGCTATCATATGGCTTGGTCTTTCAGCTTCAATGATTGGAGCCGGCATATCCGTCTCAGTAATTTTGATTATGAGCTGTGTACCTTTGATTTCAGCCGATACCCAGCCAATATCATTATATGTAAGCCTTATTCCTTCCTCAATTTTACTGCAGTCTATTCTCTTCTTCATTACGCCTGCCTTAATGCCTGTATCCTCAAGATATTCAAGCAGGGCTTCCGGCGTATATTTACGGCCGCCGCTTATCTGAATATCCCATATATATAAGGACATGAGATACACAAGAATACAACATAACAAAAGGCCGATAAAAAAGCCCGTTCTTTTCCTGTAGCGGTGAATTAGAAACGGAAGTCCGTGCTTTTTTAATATCTTCGGTCTTAAGCCTGTCTTTTTAATAACGGGTTTAATATTTTTATAGCTCTTAAGAGATATATCAAACCGATATATATCGTCGTTTTTGGTTAAGTTCCATATGTAAAGCTTCCTGTGACAGCAAAGGTTAATGAACCGCTCCGGCGCAGTTCCGCGTATACTTATGCTCAGATATCCCAGCAGCCAGTTTTTCAGTCTGGTCAGCATGCCTTATACCTCCCGATGAAGTGGTCATAACCTTATATACAAATCATATTATGCCGTATCATATGATACGAATCATTTGTCACATATAGTATAAAATCATTTACAGCTTACAGCTCTAAAGCATATATAACCCTTTAAGAAAATTCATAGGTTTCAGAAAAATAAAAAATAATTATGCAATTATATGTATCGGATAGTGTGGATATTGCCTGTTATCCGCATCTCATCCTCAGTGAAATAGAGGATGTTAAGCCTGCTTCCTTCAATGCAGATCTTGCAGGTTTTTGCCTGGACCTTTATCTGGCTGCAATCGTATTCGATTATACCCTTATAATTTTCAAGGTTTATTTCGTTTCGCCCTGTAGCCGTTATAATAGGAGCTCCGGCAAGGATATCTGGCGGAAGATGCATAATCTCGGACAATTCCTCAAGGCATGTCAGCCTCGGGGTTAGTTTCTCCTTTTTCTTGGNNTGGGGTTCAGACCTTTATAGAGCGTTTTCCTGGCGTCCTTTTTGAATTTTTCATGGGAAGACCTGATATGCCTGGGCATAGCTAACCCTCACATATTGAAAGATACTATAACAGTATATGAATCTGCGCTTGTCAGTAGACTATAGGGGAAAAAGGGATTTTGCAAAATTCATAACTAAAAGTGCGCATCCATATGAATAGATATGAATAGGATTGATTTGAGTAGTTTCGTCCAATAAAAAACTTCCAATGAAANNGCGCATGCCGCGCGCACATAAAAAACTTCCAATGAAATTCATTGGAAGCCTTAAAATTAATATTTGCGTTTTCTTGCAGCCTCAGACTTTTTCTTACGTCTTACACTTGGCTTTTCATAATGTTCTCTTTTACGAATCTCCTGTTGGATACCAGCCTTCGCGCAGTTTCTTTTAAATCTGCGGAGAGCACTGTCTAATGATTCGTTTTCTTTAACGATAACCGTTGACATAGTCTCACACCTAACCTCCCTCCAGTTGCATATTGTGCGTAAACAACTGTTTGGGTTTTTGTATAGCACTAACATGATTATAATATCAGCATTAACGTTTGTCAACCAGAAAATGTGAAGCATAAATACTCGTTAAGTGCTGTCGGAAGCAAAAACACCCGGCACTATATCCGGGTGCTTTGTACATATATAAAGATATCGTCATCATTTTTTATACGATTTGTGCCTCAAGGGCCTTTTGTGCCATGGCTATTGCAGCATCTATCTTAGAGGCATCTTTACCTCCTGCCTGGGCCATGTTCGGTTTTCCGCCGCCGCCTCCGCCAACGATTGCTGCCAGCTCACGTATGAGATTGCCGGCATGAACGCCCTGCTTAACAATTGAATCGGAAGCTGTGATCAGCAGGCTGACCTTATCGGGTGCAGTGGAGGAAGCAATCACTATAACTCCTTCTCCAAGCTTATCCCTGAGGGTATCCCCAAAGTTTCTGAGCCCGTTCATATCAAGTCCGGGCACCTTGGCAGCCAGAAGCTTGATACCCTTAACTTCTACAACCTGATCCATCACATTGCCAAGAGAGCTTTTTGCAAGCTGGCTCTTCAGCTTTTCATTTTCATCCTTTAGAGCTTTAAGCTCCTCCAGGTAACCTTCTATTCTTTTCACAAGCATTGAGGGCTCCGTCTTAGCCGCCTTAGCCGCAGCCTCAAGCTCCTCCTCAAGCTTTTCATAATGCCTGATTACGCCGCTTCCCGTAAGCGCCTCAATTCTTCTTACGCCTGCAGCTATACCTGTCTCAGACAGTATCTTAAACACCGATATCACTCCGGTGCTCTGCACATGGGTACCTCCGCACAGCTCTCTGCTGTAGTCGCCCATAGAGACAACCCGTACCCGTCCGGAATACTTCTCACCGAATAAAGCCATAGCTCCGGTTTTCTTAGCTTCCTCCAGATCCATGACAGTAGTGTTGACCGGCAGGTTCTCCGCAATATGCATGTTTACTATCTCTTCAACCCTCTTTATCTCGTCGGGTGTCATTGCCGAAAAATGCGTAAAGTCAAATCGAAGCCTTTCATTTGTCACCAGCGAGCCTGCCTGCTCCACATGGGTTCCCAGTACAAGCCTTAATGCCTTGTGAAGCAAATGAGTTGCGCTGTGGTTCATTGCCGTAGACCTTCTCTTTTGTGTGTCTACCTTGAGCAGCACCTGCTCTCCTGTCTTAAATACGCCGCTTTTTACTGTTCCCACATGACCGATCTTATCACCCTGCAGCTTGATGGTATCCTCAACCACAAACTCGGCATTTCCTGCAAGAATAATACCGGTATCGGCAGCCTGGCCGCCGCTGGTTGCATAGAACGGAGTTTCTTTTACAAATATGGTACCCCTCTGTCCGGTTCCAAGCTCTGATGCAATCTCGGTCTCGGTGGTTAAAACCGTAATTTCCGAGGTATGCTCAAGCGTATCATATCCCACAAATACCGATGTAATATCCGCATCTATATGCTGATATATATTATCCTCGGTGCCCATGTAATTGGTGGTTCCCCTGGCGCTTCTCGCGGTTTCCTTTTGAACCTCCATGGCTTTTGCAAAGCCGTCCTCGTCAATATTAAGGCCCTTTTCCTCAAGGATCTCCCTTGTAAGATCAAAGGGGAAGCCATAGGTGTCATACAGTTTGAAGGCATCCTCACCGCTGAGGGTAGTTTTGTTCTGCTTTATCAGTTCCTTCTCCATCTCGGTAAGAATACTTAATCCCTGGTCTATTGTCTTTTCAAACTTATCCTCTTCAAGAGCAAGCAGCTTGAGTATATATTCCTTCTTTTCCTCCAGCTCGGGATATCCTTCCCTGCATTCCTCAATAACTGTTTTTGCAAGCTCCGCAAGAAAGCTTCCTTTTATTCCAAGAAGCCTTCCGTGTCTGGCGGCGCGGCGAAGGAGCCTTCTGAATACGTATCCCCTGCCCTCGTTGGAAGGAATTATACCGTCGGAAGCCATGAAGGTAACGGAACGTATATGGTCAGTAATAAGACGTATTGATACATCCTTTTCAGCAGATGTCTGATACGTCACATTTGCCATCTCGCACACTTTATCCCGTATTGCCTTCATTGTATCTATATCAAATATTGAAGCAACATCCTGGACAACGGCGGCAAGCCTCTCAAGGCCCATTCCGGTATCTATGTTCTTATTCTCAAGCTCGGTGTAATTGCCGTTGCCGTCGCCGTTAAACTGGGTAAATACATTGTTCCAAACCTCTATGAAGCGGTCACAGTCGCAGCCCACATGGCAATCCGGCTTGCCGCATCCATATTTCTCGCCCCTGTCATAATAAATCTCGGAGCAGGGTCCACAGGGTCCTGAGCCAATCTCCCAGAAATTATCCTCCTTGCCCATCCGGTATATCCTGTCCGCCGGAATATTCATTTCCTTATTCCATATGTCAAAAGCCTCATCATCAAATTCGTAAATCGAAGGGTAAAGGCGGTTTTTATCAAGTCCTACCACCTCGGTAAGGAACTCCCATGACCAGGCTATAGCTTCACGCTTAAAATAATCTCCGAAGGAAAAATTGCCGAGCATTTCAAAAAA
>DCTS01000069.1:7054-8487 GCA_002329645.1 Lachnoclostridium sp. UBA1434
CCCGCGTTAATAAGAAGTAAGCTGTTATCATTGTGAGGGATGAGCGGAAAGCTCCCCAATACAAGATGGTACTTGCTCTTAAAGAAATCCAAAAACATCTTCCTGAGTTCGTTAACCTTATAAGTCTGCACTTTCAATGCCTCCTGATGCAAAATGTTGATTTAATCCATAATTATCTTCTGTTTATAAGCTCAGAGGTTATATCTGACCAGTCAAGACCGCATTCAACCATTAATACCATCATATGATACAACAGATCGGCTATCTCGTATCTGAGCTCTTCGCTAGCGTTGTTTTTGGCAGCTATTATAACCTCGGCCGCCTCCTCACCGCATTTCTTTAATATTTTGTCTATGCCCTTGTCAAACAGATAATTGGTGTAGGAGCCTTCCTTCCTGTTCTTCCGTCTGTCCGTTATGACCTCAAAAACCTCCTGAAGCACCTGGAAGGTATCGGGATTCTTAAATTCCCTGTCTATCAGGCTGGTGTAAAAGCAGCTTCTGCTTCCCGTATGACAGGCAGGCCCCAATTGCTTAACTCTGGCTAACAGAGTATCGTTGTCGCAATCCAGCTTTAATTCCCTGACATACTGGTAATGCCCCGATGTCTCACCTTTTTCCCACAGGGTTTTCCTGCTTCTTGAATAATATGTCATCCTGCCGGATACAACAGTCCTATTATAAGCCTCTTCATTCATATATGCAAGCATTAATACCTCGCCGGTCCTGTAATCCTGGACGATAACAGGTATGAGCCCTTCCCTGTTAAGCTTAAATTTTGAAAAGGGCAGGCTGCTTTCGTATACATCAACAGCTATGCCGCTTTGCTTAATTGCATACTTTGCTTTCATTAGATCCTTACGGGCAAAGAAATCCGTTGCAACACCCGATATGTTTGATATTTCAAGCAAATTCCTGATATCGTTCCTGGTAAGGCTGTCACGTATTACAACAGGAACGGGTGAACCGGCTAATAAACTGACCGTATTCGGCGAAAGCTCCACATGCTTAATCAAAAGCTTTCCGACGCCTAATTCCTCAAGGAACCGGGGATTATTCTTATATAGATCCTTGTACTCCTGCATTGAAAGCTCCAGCATTATCTTGCCGGAACCGAATCGTTCGGCTGCTTCCTTAAGTATGTCCGGCTTTTCTAGAATTGAATACTTGACAAGAGCGCAGATTGCGCCGCTGTAGAGGGCTTTCTTAATATCCTCCATGCTGTTTATATAGCTGCCTATGGTCAACTGTATGTCCAATATCTTGGATGTTTCTCTTGCAAGTCCTAAAAAATCCTCCCTGACCTTTGCATCCTTAGAGTAATTGCATATCAGAAGCTCATCGGCGCCTGCATCGTTATAGAATCTTGCAAGCTTGCTGACATTTGCATTTACCTCATTTTCAGCGTTAATATAGGCAATGATTTTTTTATAA
>DCTS01000094.1 GCA_002329645.1 Lachnoclostridium sp. UBA1434
GTGTTTTAAGGCGACAACCAGATTTGAACTGGTGATCAGGGTGTTGCAGACCCATGCCTTACCACTTGGCTATGTCGCCTGATATATATTTATTAACTGTTTGCATACCGCCTAAAAAAGCCGTCTGCAAGGGATTATGCTATCATAATTCTTGATTGCTGTCAACCTCTATCGAGATATTTTTCCTTAGAAATGGCTGCCATTATCTGGCTATCTGTCCGATAATTTCTACCGCATCCCTGATGCACTGCTTACATACCTTATTGACTAAATCCTTCTCCCTGTATTGTTCTCTTCCTTCCGGGGTGAGTAAACTGCATCCGTTAAGGAGCTCCCGACAAATACATGTATTATGCTTTTCTGAGAATTTGTCCATGAAGTCCCTTACCTTCTGGTATGTATTCTCTGTGTAGGCGCGATCCTCATTCTCCCCCCTGCCATAGAGCATTCCTATAGCCATTATCCCTCCGGATACAGCGCCGCATACCTCCTGTCTGCGGCCCATTCCTCCTCCAAATCCGCATGATATCTTAAGCGCAGTATTGACATCCAGCTTTAGATCATCACAAAATGAATATAAAACAGCCTGGGCACAATTGTATCCTTCTTCGAATTTTTTGATGGCGGATTCCGATCTGTTCATAATACCTTCCTTTCGTCTTCTGTTGTGTATACAGTTGAATATTCTGCTGCTTGCCTCAGATTTGATGCATGGAATTACCTTGCCATTACTCCTCCGTGAAATACACATTCATATACTTTTGTCTTGTCTTTATATATTTCCTCGGTGCCGTTAAACCAGCTAAAATCACCGTCTACAACGCATACATACTTAAAGCTGCCGTTTGTGTAATTGTTCGGACCCCTAAACGGCATCTCTGCAGGAATATTCAGCAAAGCTTCCTTGAGAAAATCTCCCTCAAACGCATCTGACAATACTCTTCCGCAGTAGTTCATGGCCCAGAAACACTCGTCCCCGTTCCATAATGCTTCCTCTCCGGCAAACTTGTTGCCGCCTAGATAGCTGTCTATATACCTTAGATTAGCTTCCTGATAATCAAAGTCATGGGAGCCAGGTCTTGAAGGAGTTGATTCTGCGCCCTTTCCCGCATATGTAGCTCTTTTTGCTCTGATAAGAAAAGCAATGATATCCTTATCCATCGCATAATCCTCCTGTTTTATAATATATGTAAACATATTATAAAACATATGTTCGTATAAATCAACAGCCTGATTTACTTACCCATAACTAATGTTTTGAATGGTTAAAAATGCACATTTTATTTAATTGATCTTAAGCTGCTTAATCATATCATAAGCGTTCCATTTTGGGCCCTCGGGACTTTCCCTAAAGCCGTCAATGATGAAACCGGCTTTTTTATAACACCTGATTGCATTTTCATTATTTACAAATACTCCTAGGCTGAAGCTGCATATATTCAGTTCCCTGTATGCATAGTTCATAACTTCATCAAGGACCTTTTGCCCCAGGCCTTTGCCTCTGTAATCTTCTTTAAGAATGAAGCGGCATATTCTTGCTTTGTTATTCTGCCTGTCTATCTGCGACAATTCAATAGTCCCTATCATTTTATTTTCATACAATATCTTAAACACAAATATATCATTATTAGAAATCCAGTTAATGATCTGCTCAGCTGTAATTGGATAGGTATATGCCTTATGCCCTGCCCATGTCTGCAGAAAATCTTTATCTGTTCCCTCATGCCAAGCAACAATCTCCTGACAGTCGTCAGCTTGAAGCGGTTCCAGTTTAAGCATTTATATCCCTCCCTTCTGCTGTCATGTCCTTCAAATGTTCATGTCCTTCGAATATCCATGCGCTTTGAATATTTACGTGCTTTCTATATATATCCTTCAAATGTTCATGTCCTGTAAGTGAATCATCACGCTTCAAAATAAATATTTCCCTCCATAACTGTAACAGCCTTTCCCGAGATCAATACTCTGTCTCCTGAGACTTTAGCTCTTAATTCTCCTCCTCTGCGAGATGCCTGATATGCCATAAGCTCATTCTTACACAGCTTCTTGCTCCAGTACGGTCCTAGGCAGCAATGGGAGGACCCGGTTACAGAATCTTCAAATACACCTATCAAAGGAGCAAAGAACCTTGATACAAAATCATACTCATGGGACTTCGCCGTTACAATAACCCCTCTCATATCTACCTTTATAAGCTTTGTGAAGTCGGGTGAAATGTTTCTTACTGTCTCCTCTGATTCCACCTCGATTATATAATCGAATATATTCTTCCCAATATATATTGGCTTGATATTAAGAGCTTCTATGAGAAAATCGGGTGCCTCTGCTTCCTTCTCCGGTGTGGCAGGAAAGTTAAGCTGAATGAATCCATCCTCTTCCCTGGCAGTAAGAAGTCCGCTCTTTGTATAGAACTTTATCTCCTGTCCCTGTTTAACATATCCCTTTTCCAGCAATACATGGGCACTTGCCAATGTTGCATGTCCACAGAGATCAACCTCCGCATCCGGTGTAAACCAGCGCAGGCTGTATCCGTCATTCATCGGAACAAGAAATGCCGTCTCTGCCAGGTTCATCTCGGCTGCAACATCCTGCATATACCTTTCCGACGGCTCTGTTTTCAGTATGCATACTGCTGCGGGATTTCCCTTAAAGGGCTTATCTGTAAATGCATCTACCTGATAAATCTTCATGGCTTGTCCTCCCTATACTTGTTTTTACACTGTCATTAACTATGAGTATTTATTGAATTACTAATCATGTCAGATTAATATTTACAACTTTCTTTGGCTGCATTGGTTTTCAGGCTAACAGTATTACACTCATTTATTGACAAGACTAAGAAATTGTACTGCCCAGAAGGTGAAATCGCACCACAGTGACACCTCGTTCTTGCAGTCTGCTTCTAAGCTGATTTCACTGTAAGGGCTCGGATAACGAATGCTTTCAATAAATCTTCTTTTCTCATAAGCGCTGTTGAATACGGGCTTTAAGATACCGTCTTCTGATATGGCCTCCATGACATTATCCACAGATCTTTCTATGACTTTAACCCTCGTGCCGACTCCAAGCATGGCTACTTCCGTCAGCATCCTGCGTAATACGGTGTCATGCAGGCCGGTCCCATATGCTTTTATCGGCCTTATCAACGCCCAAAGCGGAACATAATAATTGCTGCCGATTTTAATATGAACATTGTTGTCATCCTTCATAATATTGTTAAGATGATTGATAGCGTCGGCAAGTTTATGTATGGATTCTTCACTTCGCCATGAATTAGTATGGCTTAGTGTGGTTAAATGATAAACACAGGGCAGATATACGTCATTCTCGATATAAGGATAATTGTACT
The DNA here is from genome assembly GCA_002329645.1 of Lachnoclostridium sp. UBA1434. GTDB lineage: Bacteria > Bacillota > Clostridia > Lachnospirales > Lachnospiraceae > Mobilitalea. Next base: position 3,350 of record DCTS01000094.1, read on the forward strand.
TCTTCTTTAGATTAGGATTGAACTTTGTAATGTCATCCAGCCCGGATATGGCCATCATGCTTTCGAAGGCCTTATACGAGATATCAATAAAAGGCTTAACCTCCTCGTCATCACCGTAGCCCAGCATTGCCTGCATGGTATAGATAAGCACCATCAAGCCTCCCCCGTTGCGCAGACCGAGGTACCTGTCGCGGAAACGTGCCTTTTCCGGATTATAATAAGAAAATTCTTCTTCCAGGATAATATCGTTTCTTAATGCATTTATAAAGTTTTTGATAATAGGACTATCCTTAGGAATCGAGTAGTAGGATAAAAGCCTTGCTGCCGATTCCCCATCCTGCATGGGCGTCTCCTTAAACTTATCCCAGGAATGCATCCCTAAGCCAATATATCCGTTAGGCTTGACATATTTTTCAACCAGCCTGTAATTAGGATATTGCCTGATCTTTTCCAGCAGCATCTCTTCTTCGGAATCTGATAAGTCTTTTAATATCTCCTTCCGTAAGCGATACTTAATAACGTCACCCGCTTTATCCAGCAGAAAATCAATAGATTTAGATAGATTCATCGTTATCCTCCTTTATATGTACTTAATACTTCGGGTAACAAATTATCTGTCATTTATCCTTGTCTGATTTCATTCCATAACCTCTTTACTTAAAGAGGAACTGTCTATAATCGTAATATTTGCGTTTCCTGCTTTAAACCTGCCCATTTCTTCAAATGGAGTATCGGTTACATAGCATTGCAGGCACATGATTACGGCATTATGTGTTACAATTGCTACATCCTCATTGTTGTTCTCAATTATTATATTCAGAGCTTTTAAAACACGCTCCAGCATATCCTGGTATGACTCTCCGTTATGAACCTTGGTATATCTGCGATTATTATACCAATCCTCATAATCGGCCGGGTATCGTTCTTCTACCTGTTTCCACGACAGCCCTTCCCAATCACCAAGATTAACTTCCTCCAGGCCATCAATCGGAATATATTCAACGGAGACAGCGTTACTAATTATTTGAGCAGTTTTTAAAGCTCTCTTTTGCCTGCTGGTATAGATTTTAGAAAACCTTATGCCTGAGCTTATTATCTTGCTGCATAATTCTTCAGCCTGCTTTATCCCGGTTTCATTAAGCTCCGTGTCTATGCTGCCCTGAATCATGCCCTTTAAATTCCAATCCGTCTGCCCATGTCTTATAAAATACAGCTTCATTTTTATACCCCCTGAATTGCTTATACCCCTTATATTGCTTATTCCATTAGCTTACCGAATATTCAACAGTGAACCGCCCGTTCGAATACAGCCACAAATTGCCGGATAAATCTTCATAATAATAGCATGCTAATTCTTTGTCGGCGCCGTATAATAAGAGATTTTTTTGCTCTCCCGCCCGTCTTAATTTGGTATAAGCCCTATCTGTAATGACTGCATTTTCTAATGCAGTCATCAGATTATATAACCTGTCGCAGCGCTCAATCCAAAGAAAATCATACTCCTTGCCGGATATAATCCTGCATTCCAGGTCCTTTATAGAATGAACAGAAAATCGATTGCACCAACGAATAAATTCCTTATATAATTTGGCGCCCATATCACAGGTGACGATTTCATCATCGATACTTACCAGGATGTCACCGACTCCGCTTTTATATATCTTATAGGCTCTGGTATGGCCGTCTGTTAAAACATATTTCCCGCATCCCATGAAGTCTTTGACCGGCAACGGCTCATAGTTTGCTTTATGTGGATCAGGCCATAATGATATGTTTTTTATTTTATCCTGACTCAAATACAGCTGACTTACCCCCAGCTCATTTATGCTGATGGTAAAAGCTTTATTTCCCATCACAAATCCTCTCAAATGGTTCTTGTCTCTTAATTATACTGATGTATTAGTCCCCTCCGGCCAGTTTTCACCTACCTTGTCTTCTCCTTTAAAATAATCCACTTGCTTGTCTTTCTCGTAGATTCTCCTGTATGGCAGAACATTTATTTTGCCTGAGTCCGGATATTCAACAACATCCAGGCCCATATTAGTGCGTATGTCAAGATAATTGCAAGGCTCCTGCGTATGATTGAAAAGTTGATGCGCACCCTCCGGTCCGATTTCGAAAAACGCAATATCCCCCTCCGTAAGTTCCGTTATTCCATCGGGGGTTCTGAGTTTTACCTTCCCTGACAGGATTACGAACATTTCCTCCGCATTTTGATGAAAATGATATGGATATGAATACTTACCCGGGTCAAGAACTCTTAAGTCAAACAGCAAATGCTTTGACTTTACCAATTCAGCCAAATTAGGGCTGGTATGCCAGCAATATTCTGCAATTGGCGATTGCTTAAGTTGATACGATATGTTCTTATTGTTAAAAATATGAGCCATATAAACCCTCCCACCTTGAGATTTGATATATACCTTCATAAGCTTATGCTGGCACGTTGCTCCATAAGCTTACGCTATCACGGTTCTGCATAATTTATTCTAATACGGTTCTGCATAAATTTTTTGCCAAACACATTGCTGCCTAAGTTTTATTATTCAAGTTCGGTCAGCCAATTTTTGAAATCAACCACAGCTTTATCCGTAAATTTTTCGATATACTCCGGAGGAAAAACAGAGGACGGTCCTATATTATTTTCATTATGCCATTTATAAGTCCCGGATATATAGTTGACTATGTCTTTATTATTATATCCGAAGTTATTATCACACATAATTTCCGTATATGCCATTATGTCATCCCATATGCGCTTAGTCCATTCTAAACGATGATAATACCATGCGCTGGCAAGTGCTATCTCATGCCTGTAATTCCAGAGCCAATTTTCGTCCGTATTTTCTTCAATATATCCTTTAAATGCACTGATATCCCATTTATAATCCAGATAAAGGTGAAATATTATCCCCTTGTTAAAATCATTATGTAAATCTTCCTTAAGCGCCAGCTCCCCAAGGGCATTAAGCCTGTCCTTGCAATCCCTTAAGTGCAGCCTGTCCTTTTCCTTCCAACCGCTTATGCAATCCGGTGCTATATTGCCAACCCAAAAAAGTCCGCTTGAGTTAGGATCATATTTGTATGCTGCCAGTAAATGAATCATAACAGATGGCATTCTTCCACCTCTTTATCCGTTTATTCTTATGTAATATTCCGGCCAATATGGGGTAAGCTAAAACCCGGCTTATTAATCAATATGTATCCCTTGTCGGCCTCTAAATATATGCATCCATAATAATACAACATATATTTATTGTCAATTTGTACCTGCAACAAATTATACAATTAATATAATTCGCTTTTGGGAGACTGCTGCAAATATATATAAATACATATATGCATGCATATCTGTGCATTATGCGCTCATAAATTTGCACATAAATTTTTACTCGTAAATATATGCAACCAAATATTTGCTTGCAGTTATAAGCACGCACAGATTTGCTCGTATTTTTGTATGAAAAAAAGCCTCAAGCTGTTATGCTCAAGGCTTTGATTTATCTTATTTAGTTTTATTGACCAGTCTGCACGGAAAATGTTTTCTATCTGTTCCAAACCCTTTTCAGGTCAAGCCCTCGGCCTATTAGTAACAGTCAGCTCAATACATTACTGCACTTCCACCTCTGTCCTATCTACCTGGTACTCTTCCAGGGGCCTTACTAGTTTATACTATGGGATATCTTATCTTGAGGGGGGCTTCACGCTTA
>DCTS01000031.1:0-147 GCA_002329645.1 Lachnoclostridium sp. UBA1434
TGAAAAATCAGGAGGTGATCAATACCGCCGGGATTCCTTCGGGCTGGGGCGGTATATTTAATAGACCGGATTAAACATGATTGGATGCCAAATGTCTTACAATTAACATACAATAGGAGAAATGACCCGATGAAGTCAATATTGAAC
>DCTS01000031.1:154-8566 GCA_002329645.1 Lachnoclostridium sp. UBA1434
CAGCTACATAGACTTTCACACATTGATAATCCTGTTTAGTCTAATGCTCATTATGGCCGGATTGCGGAAACTGGGCATATTTTCTATGATAGGGAGCCGGATGCTTAAAAGGACGAGCAATGTTCGAAGCCTGTCAATAGTCCTGGTGTTATTATGTTTTGTATTCAGTATGGTGATTACCAATGATGTGGCACTGATAACCTTTGTACCATTTACCATTGACGTTCTTGTGATGGCCGGTCTGGAGAACAATCTGATTCGGATTATTGTGTTGCAGACCATTGCCGGCAATTTGGGCAGCATGCTTACACCGATAGGCAATCCGCAGAATTTATATCTGTTTTCCCTAAGCCAAATGAGTCTGGGTAATTTTATTTTATTGATGCTGCCTTACACTTTACTTTCCTTAATCGGCCTATTAGCTGCTTGTTTCATACTGGTAAAAAGGACTGCTGTTGTCGTGAAGGTGCAGCCACAGGGTTCTCTTACAGCAAGGGGAAAAGGGAAATCTCTTATTTATCTCTTGTTATTCCTGCTTGCCTTGACAAGCGTAACACATATGATATCGGTCTATATCGCAGGAGCAGTGATTTTAGCGGTGGTAACTCTCATAGACTGTAAGACACTGCGCAAACCGGATTATGCTTTATTACTTACTTTTATTTTCCTGTTTGTATTTATAGGCAATATGAAGCGTATTCCGGAGCTTAATCATTGGCTTTATAATGTTATAAACGGAAATGAATTGCTTACATCAGTATTGGCCAGCCAGGTCATAAGCAACGTTCCTGCGGCCATCCTCCTTTCCGGATTCACGGATAATATGCCGGTACTGGTTATAGGCACAAACTTAGGCGGACTGGGGACAATAATTGCCTCGATGGCAAGTCTTATTTCTTTTAAATATTACGGTAAAACAGAAGGGAAGAGAAACACAGCTTATCTTGGAGTATTTACCCTGCTCAATCTAATATTCCTGTCCATGCTGCTGCTTTTGTATTGCAGTATTAGCTCTGCGGGATAAAGTAATGTTATTTACAAGGAATTGAAGTTGATACAGCTTTTTGCAGAAGAGGCATTATGCCATAGCAGAAGAGGCATTATGCCATAGCAGAAGAGGCATTATGCCATAGCAGAAGAAGTATTATGCCATAGCAGAGAGGCATTATGCCATAGCAGAGAGGCATTATGCCATAACAGAAGAGGTATTATGCCATAGCAGAAGAGGTATTATGCCATAGAAGAGGTATTATTACATAGGAGAAGATAGCTCAAAAAGGAGGCTTTATAGGGGATTTATTCATCAACATTACAGAGGAAAATATAGCTGACGAGCATTTGTGCTGCATTATAAGAAGCAAGAAGCCTCATCCGGGTGTAGAGGCAAAAAGAGCATGGCTTGAAGACAGATTAAAGGAAGGTCATGTATTCAGAAAGCTGAATGCCAGGGGCTGCTGCTTTATCGAGTACGCACCTCTTGAAAAAGCATGGGTACCGATTATTGGAGACGGGTATTATTATATCTATTGCCTTTGGGTAGACGGAGAATTTAAAGGCAAAGGATACGGGAAAGCATTGATGGAGTACTGTATAGAAGATGCCAAATCAAAAGGGAGGTCAGGGATTTGCATGCTTGGTTCCGGGAAGCAGAAGAACTGGCTTTCCAATCAATCCTTTGCAAAAAAATATGGCTTTATGGTCGTCGATTCAACAGAAGATGGCTATGAGCTCTTGGCGCTTTCTTTCGATGGCTCGACTCCGCAGTTTACAGAGACGGCCAGGAAACAGACGATTGACAGCCAGGAGCTCACAATCTATTACAGCATGCAGTGCCCGTTTATTTCACAGAGGATTGAAGAAATACATAAATTCTGCGAAGAGAGCAATGCAGAGGTATCAATTATTCCTGTCGACAGCTTAAAGAAAGCAAAGGAACTGCCATGCGTCTTTAATAACTGGGGCGCTTTCTATAAAGGCAAATTTGAGACTGTTAATCTGTTGGATGTCGGTTCTGTTAAGAAGATCCTGAATAACAATTAAGGTTCTGCAAAGAGGATCCTGAATTATATTTAAGGCTCCATTAAGAAGATCCTGAATAACAATTAACCGACTGTCTCAGACCTATGCGATGCTCTGCGCAGATAACACCTGCACTTTACCTAAAAATCCCGCCTTGAATATAGTTTGACAGAAACCATATATGAGAGGAATAGAAGAATAGTAGCCAAAACAACTGTACAACCACTCACCAGCAGCAGATTCTTTGAGGCAAATACGATGAAATCAAGTATAAATGTTGAATCCCCGAATGAAATTACTGTGTATACTGAAAAAATCACTGCAAAAAAACTCGTGGGCAAATAAAAGCCCCAGAACTTACCCTTTTGATATCCCAGCCTGAATAATATCGGAAACATAGAAAGGTTAAGAATAGTATATATAAGGTAACCCAAGGATATAAGAACTATATACCCCTCTATTCCGATATACCATTTTGAAATCGAGATCCTGTTGACAAGCGGCATGATAAGAACGCCCAGGGATATACCGCATAAAAGCATTATTAGGGATAGCATATATCTTCCGGCAACTATTGATTTTCTTTGCACAGGTAAAGTCAAATACAGTTTATTAAGTTCCCCCTTTTCTTCAACAGCAAAAGGATTAATTGAGAAACTTAAAAACAGGATTGCGCTTACAGGAATTACTGTCAATGGCATTGAAAGTCCAATAATAAAAATGAAGACAGGCATCAGCGGCAGCCTTTTTTGGTAAACTTTTATTGCGCGCCAGTCAAGGGCAATTATCTTTCCAATCATAACTACGCTCCTTTTCTGTTCATATAAACCATGATATCATCTAATGATACTGTTTCAGTGATTACGCCCGACGGGAAACCTCCGATATCAGAAACCTCAATCATACCCTCAAAGCCTCCGATATGCTCTCTTAGCCCGATAATGCTTTCGCGCTTTGATGACGGCAGTTCATCGTGACCACCTCTTACCAGGCAATATTTATCAATCAGGTCATCCTTGAGCCCACTGTACAGGATTCGGCCATTGTATATATAGATAATGTAATCTGCAACTTTTTCAAGATCGCTTGTAATGTGGGTAGAAAAGAATACGCTTTTATTCTCTTCGATCATGTAATCCCGAAGAATATCGAGAATCTCATTGCGCATTACAGGATCAAGCCCGGAGGTTGGTTCATCAAGCAGCAGCAGTTTAGCGTCATGAGATAATGTAACCGCCAGTCCGAGCTTCGTTCTCATACCACGGGACATCGTTTTGAATTTTTGCCTCGGGCTAAGTGAGAATCTTTGAAGATACTGATGAAACGTCTTACTGTCCCACCTACTATAAAATGGACTTATTGCCTTTTCAATATCTATGGGTGTCCAATCCTCCTGAAAATATGACTGGTCCAAAAGTACCCCTAAATCCTCTTTTATGGCAACATCTTCACTGGATTTATCCATTACTTTAATTTGGCCGCTATCCTTTAAGGCCATGCCCAGTATAAGATTCAACGTTGTCGTCTTACCGGCTCCGTTTTGACCGATAAATCCGCAGATATAACCTTCGGGCACCGTAAAGCTAATGTTATCCAACAAAAAGTTTTTATACCTTTTTGAGAGATTATTTACTTCAATCACGTTTTTCATTATATGTCTCCTCCATTTCATCCAATAATTCATGAAGCTTGGACATAGTCAATCCTGCCATTTTACTTTTTCGAATAGCGGTGCTTAATGCGGCTTTTGTCTCTTTTAAGTATTGATTTTTCATAAAATCACCATTGATTTTTTTAACATAGCACCCTTTACCCGGTACGGTTTGCAAGAAGCCTTCAAGCTCCAAATCGTTATATGCCCGTGTAGTCGATATAACGCTGACCTGCAAGTCACGGGCGAGTTGCCGAATAGAGGGCAATAATTCACCTTCAGGCAGTTCTCCTGATAAAACAGATGCCTTAATTTGCTCTTTTATTTGCTCGTATATTGGGATACTTGACTGTTGCGACAAAACTATACGCATATATCCTTCTCCTATTCTTGCTGTCACACAGTACATAACCGTATATATATAGTATATACGGTTGTGCTTATTATGTCAATAGGTGAAAATATTTTTTTATAACAATAATTCCAGTCAAGAGAAGCTAATCTCATGGCTGGAATTTTTTACTTGTTATTATATATGCTAATGCCTTATAATTTATCTAAACATTAAGAGGTAGTACTATCAATAAATAAGTACATTAGCGCCGCTTATTATATATGTGCTGCTAAGGAGGAATAAGCATCATGATTTATCATGAGTACGGTAAAGAGCATAATGATATAATATTTTTTTTACATGGGGCAAGTATGGTTCATACCTTTAGACGGCAATATGAACTGGCAGACAGATATCATCTCTATGTACCTCATATTGCGGGATTTGGAGATCATACGGATGTGACCTTTGAAGCCAGAGCTGCAATCACAGAGCTTGCCGAATTTATCAGGGGACTGGACAAAAAGGTATTCCTTGTGGGATTCTCACTGGGAGCCCAGCTTGCATTTGCGCTTGTGTCAGATTATCCTGAGCTCTTCAACGGGGCAATTATAGCCAGTCCATGGTTAATTAAAGAAGAGTCCATACTTGCGAAAGTAATGAATGTTAACCTGAAGAATCTTAAAGGCATGCATAACAGGAGATTATGCAGCTTTGTCGCAATATTAAATGGTTTGACAAATAAAAAACTCAGAAAAGAGTTCGTAGAGCAGAATCAGCATGTATCTGAGGCGACAATCAGAAATGTTGTGGATAATGGTATTACCATTGACAAATATCCGGGATTTAAAAGTGCGGATTTCCCGGTTCTTGCCCTTGCAGGAGGCAGGGAGTATGCGGCGGTTACTGATAGCGTAAAGAAGCTGGAAGAGATAAATTCTAACTGCAGAGCGGAAGTATGGGAAGGGGCAAAGCATAACATTCCCTGGGCATATGCCGAAAGGTTTAATGAAACCATAGTGAAAATGTGCTAAGGTGAAGTTGAAAATGCGGTGAAGCAAAAATGCGGTGAAGTTGTACATACGGACAAGCACCATCATAGATGATCAGATACGCACTTAAAAATGTTATGTGAGATACTTGTAACGAAGAAAGTTCGGAGAGTGGAATATGATAATTTTTATTTCCGTGAAACATATATGAAGTACAAAAATATAACGCATGCCAGGTTCATAGAACGAAAGAATCGCTTTATAGCGTATGTCGAGCTTAATGATAAGGTAGAAACAGTGCACGTAAAGAACACAGGACGCTGTAAGGAACTGCTTTTGCCTGACAGCGATATCATACTTGTGAAAACAGATAATCCGGCAAGGAAAACACTGTACGATCTGGTGGCTGTATACAAGAAGGGGCTTGGCTGGGTCAACATTGACAGTCAGGCACCAAATCAGGCAATGAGGGAATGGCTTCAAGGTTCACCGGCTTTGTTTGAAAATATCACACTGCTCAAACCGGAATATGCTTATGATAAGTCCCGAGTTGATTTTTATCTGAAGTGCGGCACCCGAAGGATTCTGATTGAGGTCAAAGGCTGCACGCTGGAGATAGACGGTATCGGATATTTTCCTGACGCTCCCACAGAACGCGGGGTAAAGCATTTGCATGAGCTTATCAAGGCAGTTCAGAATGGATATGAGTGCTATATCGCATTCGTGATTGCCATGCCAGGGGTTCGGAAAGTACTGCCCAATGTGATAACACACCCGGAGTTTGGTACGGCTTTGGCAGCGGCAATGGCAGCAGGTGTGAAGGTACTTTGCCTTCCATGCAAGGTTTTGCCGGATGAACTTAGTATCATAGACGTGATCGGGAACAGCACTGATACCGGGAAAAATAAGTCAATACTTTAGCTTCAAACAAGATTACACATCGAAGTATTCCTGTTATCGAAGATTATAATGACATAACCGGTCATTTCTATATACATTTAGTTGATAATGGCAAGGAAAGCTTCAGGCAATTATTTGAATATATGGAAGAATTCCTGGTTTATTTTAAGCAGCATTACACCGGTGCGGAGCAATACTTATTATCAAGCGGTGTTTCAAAGGAAACTATATATATTATCAGAAAAAAATTTATATACAAGCATTTCATATAATATATAAGGAAGTTTACCTGGCAAAAGAAGCAATTGATTATGACTTGTTGCAAAGAATTATTGCCTATAACGTAGAGGATAAAAAGGATGCGGCCAGATTTTGGAGATAAGGAGTGAGTGATATGGCAGAATTAAAGACTAAGCAGCATGATGGAGATGTTTTCGAATTTATTTCTTCCTTTGCCGATACAGAGCAGAAGCGTGAGGATAGTTTAGAGCTTGTGAAGCTGATGCAGAAGGTCACAGGTTATCCGCCCAAGATGTGGGGCCCTTCGATGATTGGATTCGGCAGCTATCATTATAAATCCGAGAGAAGCAAGCAGGAAGGAGATTGGCCGTTAGTGGCATTTTCACCGCGCAAGGCAGCAATATCATTGTATGTATTTACGGGTATCCCGGAGCATGAGTATTTGCTGAAGGATTTAGGAAAGTTTACAATGGGAAAGGCCTGCATTTATATTAAGAAGCTGTCTGACATCAACTTAGATGCACTTGAAAGAATTATTAGTGTCACTATTGAATATTTAGAAGATAGATACGGGAGAAAATAATAATTTCACACGATACTGCCTCTTCTCGTATGAAATTGCCTGAGAGGATAAATACAAATATGGAGTAAAGCATGGCGTTTTTTGCAAGACCGTTTATCGTATCTGATAAGCGGTTTTCATATATATTTCTATTAAGATACCGGATAATATACCGACGCTGCTATTTTCTTGTTGACAGCGTCCATTCTATGTGTAATTATACAAATAACTCATTATTTATACCAAGTATCGTGACAGGATCAGGACGATTATACAATGGCAGAAACAAGCTAATTCAAGTAATTAAGGAATTTTTAAGTATATCTTTAAATACAACATAAGGAGGGAAGAAATGAATAAAAATTACAATCGTATCATGCCGGTCATTGCCGCAATTGCAATCCAATTATGTCTGGGAACAGCTTACATATGGAGCGTCTTCCAGGCTGGTATTGCTGAAGGACTTTTCTCAGGCAACAATGCAAATGCAGCTCTTTCATTTTCATTCTTATTGGCCATGCTAAGTGTCGGCGGCACAATCGGAGGTAAGCTGCAGGACAAAGTGGGTTCAAGGATTACAGTAATCATAGGCGGCCTGATTCTGACCCTGGGATTCTTCTGTGCATCCTTTGTAACATCCTCAGCGCCATGGCTGCTGTGGCTTACATACGGAATAATAGGCGGTTTGGGAATGGGTTTTATTTATTCCATCTCAATTGCCTGTGTCCAAAAATGGTATCCCGATAAAAGAGGGCTTATCACCGGTGTTATTGTCTCGGCCCTTGGTTTCGGAGGAGTCGTGTTTACACCGTTGGTCGAGTGGGCAATAAAGACCTTTGGTAATGGAGTTCCGGGACAGGGTGAATTAATCGCCTTCCGCGTTCTATCATTGGTATTTATTGTGGTATGTACGGTTGGCGGATGGTTCATCAAGAATCCTGAAGCAGGCTTCATGCCTGAGGGCTGGACGCCTAAGAAAACAGCATCCGGTTCAGTTTCCATGAAAACATCACAGGCCTTGAGAACGCCGCAGCTATATTTGCTGACCTTTTCATTAATGCTTGCGTGTATGGGGGGATTGATGATGATTGGCTTTGCAAAGCCCATAGCTGTTGCCCGAGGCTTAGCGGAGACCGCAACGGTTGGGGTATTTGTAATATCACTCTTCAATTCCTTCGGAAGACTGTTCTGGGGATTTGTAACGGACAAGCTGGGCTGTAAGAAGACAATAATTTTACTCCTTGCCTTAACCGCCGTATTATCACTTTGTGTAAATATAGTCTCCGGATATATGATATTTGCATTGATTGCCTGCATAGGCTTCGCATACGGAGGTTTCTTAAGCACATTTCCTACCTTTACTGCCGAGCTGTTCGGTGCGCAGTATAATGCNNTCTTATATTGCCGGATACTATAAGAATATTGCCGCAGCTGATATTAAGCTTATGTTCCCGGCATTTGTCATTGCTTCAACAGCAGCCGTAGTTGCTATTATTTCGATACTTATGATCAAACCGGTTAAGAAACAATAACATCTATCTTCAAAGGTCTGCAGACAGCTGCCTCGTATATGTAGATGTATTAGGCGAAAACGGTGTTTGCCTAAATGCAGATATAAAAAATAGAGCAAACATGTATTATACAATCATCCGGCGTAAGATTTCCGAAAGTGAAATCTATACGCCGGATGTATTTAATTCATAAGCTTTTATAA
>DCTS01000084.1 GCA_002329645.1 Lachnoclostridium sp. UBA1434
AAACGGCATCTATATCATTGACCTGCAGAAATCCGTGGTCAAGGTTGAAGAAGCCTACAATGCAATCAAGAACATCGTTATGGAAGGCGGTTCTATTTTATTCGTAGGAACCAAAAAGCAGGCACAGGATGCCGTAAAGAACGAAGCAGAGCGCTGCGGCATGTTCTATGTGAATGAAAGATGGCTGGGCGGCATGCTCACCAATTTCAAGACAATCAGAAGCAGAGTTGACAGATTAAAGGAAATTGAAAGAATGTCCGAGGACGGTACCTTTGATGTTCTTCCCAAGAAAGAAGTTATCCAGATAAAGAAGGAATGGGAAAAGCTTGAAAGGAATCTTGGCGGTATCAAGAATATGAAGAAGCTGCCTGACGCAATCTTCGTAGTTGACCCTAAGAAGGAGAGGATCTGTATCCAGGAAGCACATACACTTGGTATTACCCTTGTTGGTATAGCAGATACCAACTGCGATCCTGAAGAACTTGATTTTGTTATACCCGGCAATGATGATGCAATCAGAGCCGTCAAGCTTATAGTATCCAAGATGGCCGATGCAGTCATCGAGGCAAACCAGGGTGTACAGCTTACCGATACTGCGCAGGATGAAGCATCGGAAGCCGAAGCTTATGAGAACGCCGAAGAAGATACCGTAGAAGGTACCATGAAAGATGCCGAATCAGATGCAGTAATGGAAGAAGTTACCGAGTAATTAAGGATGGGCCTGTTGAAATCAGACTAACCTGTTGCGGGGTTAAGGTATCAGCAGGTCCATATTTTAAATAATTAAATTCAGGAGGGAATAAAATGGAAGTTACAGCTAGCATGGTTAAAGAATTACGTGAAATGACCGGAGCAGGCATGATGGATTGTAAAAAGGCACTTGCAGCCACTGAAGGCGATATGGAAAAGGCTGTGGAATTCTTAAGAGAAAAGGGCCTGGCTGCCGCTGAGAAGAAGGCCGGAAGGATAGCGGCAGAAGGCATGGTAGATACAAATGTAAGCGCTGACGGCAAAACAGGTGTAATAGTAGAAGTAAATTCCGAAACCGACTTTGTTGCCAAGAATGAGAAGTTCAGAGATTATGTCGCTGCTGTTGCAGCACAGGCCGCCGCATCACAGGCAACTGATATGGACAGCTTCCTTGCAGAGCCGTGGTCACTGGATAAATCACTGACAGTTAAGGAACAGCTTTCCTCCATGATTGCGGTAATCGGCGAGAACATGAATATCAGGAGATTTGAAAAAGTTATTGCCGAGAACGGAATAGTAGTATCCTATATCCATGGCGGCGGAAGAATAGGAATTCTTGTTGAGCTTGAGAGCAGCGTAAATAATGCCGAGGTACAGGAAGCAGGCAAGAATATTGCCATGCAGATTGCAGCAATGTCACCCAAATATGTAACACGCGATGAGGTTCCCGCAGACTTCATAGAGCATGAAAAGGATATCATAAGGGCACAGATTAAGAATGACCCTTCAAATTCCAAGAAGCCTGACAATATTATCGAGAAGATGCTGGAAGGCCGCCTTACCAAAGAGCTTAAGGAAATCTGCCTGGTTGACCAGCTTTACGTAAAAGATACAAATATGAGCGTCGGACAGTATCTTGAGAGCGTATCCAAGCAGGTTGGAACAACGGTATCCGTTAAGCGCTTTGTACGCTACGAAACAGGTGAAGGCCTCGAGAAAAAGAACGAAAACTTTGCCGAGGAAGTTGCTAAGCAGATGGAAAAATAGCATTATTATCATTGGGCTGATGCAAAATCCAATTATTATAATCTTGTAAAGGGCAATTGCTCCCCGTAAAGCACTTATGATGTGTTAAGGGAGTGGCTGCCCTTTCTTAATATAATATCTGTTGTTACGCAACAGACAATCATGAGTGAGTCTAACCATTATCAATGAAAATTGATGATACGTTTTCAGGACAGCCCCTTTAACTTATAACACATGCACTGCAATCCAGCAGTACTTCTCCCTCCCTCCGGTAAAATATGTTTGCAAATTCGACTTCTAATGATATAATAAGACTTATATAAGCAAAATATATACTTAATATGTAAAGAGTAGTATGTATAAAGAAGAAAATTGCTATATGGTGTTATATCAGCTACGAGGATTCTATATATATAGATAGATATATATAGGTATACAAAAGAAATACTTTGCAGGCAAGCTTGAGTTCGAATAAGAGTTTTTTGGATATGCTGAGGCTCTAAAAGCCTGTAACTATAGCATTTGATGCAGTATACAGGACTTTTAAGGCCTCTTTTATGGAGGTAATGAGTGAATATGGAGAGAAAGTGGCCCGGAAAAGATAAACAGTTTATGAATATAATAAAGCTTGTTATTTTCCCCATTATACTTATGCTGTTTATTATTAATTCCTATACAACTGAAGTAAAAGCTGCAGCAAATGTATCTGCACCAACTTCTGTAAAGGTAAAAACAAATGATAAAGGGGATCCGGAGATTACATGGAAAAAGGTTTCCAAAGCAACCGGATACGAAGTATACAGAAAAACTGCCAAGGATAGTTCCTGGGTAAAGGTTGCGATTACGAAAGAAAATATATGTGTTGATGAAAATTGGGTTGCGGGCAGTAATTCTGCCATTCAATATGCGGTTAGCGTTTATATACAGAAAGGTGATTCTATAACCCGGAGCAAAAAATCCAATACAGTAAAATGGAAAGTACCTGCTTATTCCAAGGGGCTGGAATATGAACTAAAAAACAAGGGTACAGAATACTGGGTAATAGGTATCGGGAGCTGCAGGGACACTGATATTGTTTTTCCGACCAGATATCAGGGGCTTCCTGTTACAAGGATCGAGAAGCTTGGTGAACTTCCGGATATTAAAAGTATTAAAATTTCTGCTAGTATAACTGAAATAGGAGAAATGGCATTCCGTTCGTGCATCGGGCTGACAGAAATTTACATCCCTAAGACTGTAGAGAAGATATATATAAACCCTTTTGCGGAATGCAGCAATATTATCAGAATACATGTGGATGAAGAAAATCCATATTATGATAGCAGAAATGACTGCAACGCTATTATAGAGACAGCCACAGATACAATAATAACAGGATGCTCAAATACGGTAATACCTAATAGTATAAAAGCTATTGGGGATTATTCATTCATTGAATGCGATACCTTAACAGACATTATTCTTCCGTCAGGGCTTGTATCTATTGGAGATAATGCTTTCCGCAGATGCAGCAATATCAATAATATCATTATTCCAAACAGTGTAACCAGTATAGGCAAAGGAGCATTTGCCGAATGCAGTGAATTGATAAATATATCTCTGCCTGAGAAGCTTTCAAAAATATCATCATTTACTTTTTTTGAATGCGTTAGTATGCAAAGCATCTTAATTCCGAAAAGTGTAACTGTAATCGAAGATTTTGCATTTCGAAATTGCATAAGCCTGAAAAATATAATTTTACCTGAGGGGATTACCGAAATATATCCTTACACATTCTCAGGATGTGCCAGCCTTACAGAAATAGATATTCCGGATGGCGTTAAAAGCATAGAATATAATGCTTTTTCCGAATGTATCGCCTTAACAGGAATAAATCTGCCGAAATCCTTAAAATATTTGGGACAGGAAGCTTTTTTGAAATGTAAAAGCTTAACCGGTATCGATATCCCATATGGTATAACTGTAATCAGAGAGCGCACATTTGAAGAATGTTCGAGGCTTCAAAAAGTAAATTTACCCGATTCTGTAACGAAAATTGAAGACGCGGCTTTTTTGTGTAGCGGTATAACAAATTTACCTAATATGAAAAATGTGACAAGCATAGGAGAACAGGCATTCAGTTTATGTTTAAATTTAAGAGATATTACCATTCCCGATAGTGTAAAAGAAATTGGTACACAAGCTTTCTTCCTATGCAATTTGGTAAATGTTACAATACCGGAAAGCGTAACAAGCATTGGGTTTGCGCCATTTTGGATAAACATATACCTCAATATAAGAGTTGTAAAAGGCTCATATGCTGATACCATATTACGCGAATATGGGTATTCCGATTGGATGTCATACATTAATTAGTGTGTCAAGGGGACGGAGTTGCTGACACACCAGATATCGGTAAACTTGCTGTACCAAATGAAATTCTGATAAAACCGGGCAAGCTAAATGAAAGTGAATATGATATAGTTAAGCAGCATCCAAATTACAGCAATAATATTCTGCAACAGGTAGAAGGGTTAGAGGATATTGCCATCTGGGTAGGTTGCCACCATGAAACTTTAGACGGGAAGGGGTATCCTTTTGGCTTAAGGATCCGGAAATAAATCTCGGAAGCCGTATTATACTTTTCAAAGTGATGGGTAAATAAATAATTATCCTTAGGATTGGTTGGAATATAACCAATCCTTTTTTGCAATATAACACTGCAATTCACCCATCCGTCCCCTTGTCATACGATTCGTGCGGTATATGATACGATTCGTGCGGTAAATGGTTTTAATCAAATTAATATACTAAAATATTAATGATAAAACTTACTATATTAGGAAGCGGTGATAATAAATGACTATAGCCATACTTGGATGGCTTGTCGCAGGAATCTGCATAATTGCCTTGGTTACATTATGGTTTGTCATAAGCTTCAAGGAACTGTCAATAAAGAAGAAGAGCCTTGATACCATAGGCAAGCAAGTTCAATTGCATCGTAGTTTATGTATGGAAGAACGCGGCGGAGAAAATGATGCAGCGGCACATATGATACTGGAGAATAAACTGATGGTTTACAGGCAGATTGAGAATGACTATAACGCCCTGATAAGAAGGCCGATGCACCGTATCCCGGCATATATTATGGGGTTCCACCCTGCAGGAAGGAAATAATCGACTAAGGCATCGACGGGATAAATATATTCTATAAAAAACAGGAGGGAAACATAAGTGAAAAGTATTATTAACAAATTATTATTAGGCATATTCTCGGTAATATGTATGACACTAATCTTGCTATCGGTGAATAGTAAAAAGGTACAGGCAGCCGAATATAATCTATGGGTTGGAGGAATACAGGTTACCGACGAAAACAAGGGTGGTATTAGCGGACCTGGAATAGAAGGCACAATCACCTATAATCCCGATACCAATACCCTTACCTTGAATGGAGCAACTATTAATGAAGCAAGAACCGTAACAGAAGGTACCAAAAATATAAAATACAACATCTATTCTGCTGACAGCTTAAACATATATCTGATTGGCAGCAATGATTTGACCGGTGTAGGTGGTGAACCAGATAATATTTATGGTATCTATACTTATAATAATCTGACCATATCAGGTACCGGCAGCCTTAATGTGGATGAAGGTGTCACGAATAGTGTAGGTGTAAGCTATGGATTATATAGTGAATATGGTAATATCTCAATTAATAATGGAACGGTTACTATCTCTCTAAAAGCTAAATGGACTACGTTAGGTATATATGGAGTTAATGTAACAATAACAGGAGGGATTGTTGCGGTTGACGCAACTAACGGTGCTGCTACTGGAATATATGCATATAATACCATTACCATTAATGGAGGTACCGTCAGTGCCACTGCAACATCTAATGGTATAAATTGTAATGGTTTAGGCGGAAAAAACGTTAATATTGCAGGCGGAATTGTAACTGCTAAATCTTACTCAAACACTAAGCAAGCAATATATATTAGTACTGGTGCTCTTTCTATTCAAAACGGAATAGCAAAAGCCAGTACTGATCCTGATGGAACAGGGCAGGTTGATTATGACCCTTCGCAATTGTCAACCTATAAGTACATACATTATGAATATAATGCGGATTATGTAAAGGTTAATGAGGCTAAAAGCATAATCGAGGGAGGAACCTATACAATAAATCAGGCGGATGCGAACGATACAGAAACAATAAAAGTCGAGCTGGCAAATCTTATAAACGGACTAATTAGTGATACAGGAATAACAGTAACAGCAGGTAACATAACACTCGGCACCTTTTCAGCTGCAGAAGAAGGTACAAGAACCAATCATGCAGGAGCAAACGGAAGCTTCTCCTTTACGGTATCATTAAGCAAGGGAGAAGAGACGGCCACAGCAAGCAAGACAGGAACGATAACAGCAACAGCTTATACTGATGCCCAGGCGGTAATAGATGCCAGGAGTGCCATCGAGGGAGGAACCTATACCATCAATCAGACTGATGCTAACGACACTGAATCAATAAAAACAGAGCTGGCAAATCTTATAAACGGACTAATTAGTGATACAGGAATAACAGTAACAGCAGGTAACATAACACTCGGTACCTTTTCAGCTGCAGCAGAAGGTACAAGAACCAATCATGCGGG
>DCTS01000038.1 GCA_002329645.1 Lachnoclostridium sp. UBA1434
ACTGTTGATCAGGGAGGCAAATATATAAAAATAAAACCGAATACTATAATTATTGCTACAGGCGCTTCAGAAAAATTCCAGGCTTTCCCCAATAATGATTTACCCGGCATATACGGAGCAGGAGCCGTGCAGACATTAATGAATGTCTATGGAGTAGCTCCCGGAGAAAGCGTATTTATGGTCGGAGCAGGCAATATAGGGCTCATTGTAAGCTATCAGCTTATGCAGGCAGGAATACAAGTAAAAGGTGTAATATGCAGAGGCCCGAAATTCGGCGGTTATGCAGTACATGCTTCAAAGCTGAAAAGACTTGGTGTTCCTGTAATGCCTTCCCACAAAGTCGTATATGCCCATGGTAAGGATAAGCTGGAAAAAATCACACTGATAAAGCTCGACGAAAATAAAAAAGAAATCCCCGGTACCGAGTTTGATATAGAAGTTGATGTGCTGTGTATTGCAACGGGGCTGACCCCGCTGGCAGAGCTTCTATGGCAGATGGGCTGTGAGATGAAGTATATTTCAGAGTTAAGCGGTCATGTTCCCCTTAGGGACAAAAACCTAATGACCAGCCTTGATGGTATTTATGTTGCCGGAGACGTTGCCGGTATCGAAGAGGCAAGCAGTGCTATGGTTGAAGGGGCACTGGCCGGCTTGTGCGCTGCAAAGGCAGCCGGTTATATTCATCCGGATTATAAAGCCCTTGTAGAGGACTGTCACAAACAGCTTTATGATTTACGTTCAGGCCCTGAAGGTGAAGCAATCCGTAAAGGTCTTTCCAAAGCTGAGCTTAAGGAGGTTGGTTTATAATGCTTGAAAGAACCGGTGTGCCTACAAAAGAGAATATCGAAAGTGTAACACCTTCGAAGGAGAGGTTGTCAAAAGGTCCGGTAGCAATTATTGAGTGCTTTCAGGAAATACCCTGCAATCCCTGTTATACATCCTGTAAGAAAGGCGCGATAAAAGAGCTGATAGATATTAATGACCGTCCGATATTGGATCCTGAAAAATGCAACGGCTGCGGCGTTTGTATAAGCAATTGTCCGGGGCTTGCGATTTTTGTAGTTGACGAATCTTATTCCGAGACTGAAGCTCTGGTAAAGATACCCTATGAGTTTTTACCATTGCCTGAAGAAGGAAGCTTCGTTACAGGTTTGGACAGAGAAGGAAAACCCGTATGCAGGGCAAAGGTTGAAAAGGTTCTGAATGCAAAAGCACAGGACAGAACTCCTGTAGTATCTTTGATAGTTCCAAAAGAGCTTTCTATGACTGTAAGGTTTTTGAGCCTTAATGACCATTACAGCGATAATACTATAGTCTGCAGATGTGAAGAAATTACTCTGGGTGAAATAAGAGAATATATAAGACGCGGATATCAAAGCCTTGAGGAGATAAAAAGAATAAGCCGATGCGGCATGGGTCCGTGTCAGGGGAGAACCTGCAGTCAGCTTGTAATGCAGGAACTGGCCTCAGCTACGGGAAAACGGCTCTCTGAAATTCAAATGTCCGCATTCAGGCCGCCGACAGTACCGATTAAATTAGGTCAACTGGTTGGAGGTGATGATCATGAATAAAACTGCAAGTGTAGTAATAATAGGCGGAGGTATTTCCGGCTGCGCAATAGCTTATACCCTGGCCAAAAAAGGTGTAAAGGATATTGTCGTAATCGAAAGAGATTATCTTAGCAGCGGTGCTACGGGAAGATGCGGAGCCGGTGTCCGTATGCAGTGGGGTACCGAAATGAACTGCAAGCTGGCGAAGTACAGTATAGAATTCTTTGAAAGAGCAAATGAAGAGCTGGACTATGAATATGATATTGAGTTCAAACAGGGAGGATATCTCATAGTTGCTTCTACGGAAAAAGAAGTCAACCAGTTCAAGAAAAACATTGCTTTGCAAAACAGCCTGGGCATCCCTTCAAGATTGTTGACTCCCAAAGAAGCTAAGGAAATAGTTCCTCATATGGATGAAACAAAGATTATTGCCGCCACCTTCAACCCTAAGGACGGGCACCTTAACCCCTTCCATACTACTCAGGCCTATGCCAATGCAGCAGTCAGACTGGGTGTTGAGATAATGAAGTATACAACCGTTACCGGAATCAATGTTGAAAACGGTAAAGTAGTTGGCGTACAGACCGATAAGGGTTATATTTCAACTCCGGTTGTCGTAAATGCCGCCGGAGGGTACTCGCAGCTCATTGCAAAAATGGTGGGTATTGATCTGCCGGTATATTCAGAAAGGCATCAGATTCTTGTAACTGAGCCTGTAGCTCCTATGCAGGGGCCGATGTTTATGTCCTTCTCGCTTAATATATACTGCCAGCAGACACCCCACGGCAGCTTCATAATGGGAAGAGGCGATGCAAATGAGCCCAGGGATTTGAGAATCACATCCAGCTGGCACTTCATGGAGGAAATGGCCAAGACCTGTACCGAATTGCTGCCGCCTTTAAAAGATTTGAGAGTAGTACGTCAATGGTCCGGTTTGTATAATATTTCTCCGGACCGTCAGCCGATATACGGACCGGTTAAAGAGGTTGAAGGCTTCTATCTTGCATGCGGTTTCAGCGGACACGGCTTTATGTTCGGGCCTGTAACGGGAGTTGTTATAGCTGAGTCCATACTTGGAGAAACTCCTACAATTCCGGTTCATATGCTGGATAAGGACAGATTTGAACGCGGAGAACTTTTACTGGAGCCCTCTGTTGTATAAAAAGAATAATTTATATTAAATTTAATGATAAACCAAATAATATTGTCATTATTTGGTTTATCATTATAAATCCAGATCCTAATGTGTTTAAGGAGGTTTTGTAATGAAGGTCCTAGGCAAAAAACCC
>DCTS01000110.1:0-14143 GCA_002329645.1 Lachnoclostridium sp. UBA1434
CCACAAAGTCGATAAACAAGATAGTCTATACATATCAAAATCGCTGGGAGTGTGAATACTTCACTCCGGAAGGAGCAAGGACCATATCAGGAACGGGAAACCCGGCGGCATTTAAGATTCCTTCCGAAACAAACCTGGGCACTGTGGTAAGGTTAAACTTATATTACGAGGTTAAGCAAGCGGTCGAAGTGCCCGAGGAAGCAGATCCCATCCGGCTTTCGCTGGACAGTCCATCACCCTACGGGGTGATAAACGGAGATAAATACGGAAGTCCGTATTTCATATCCGAGCTGGGGATACCAACTACGGAGAGCCAGTATGTATATGTAAAGACCAAGGACTACCTGTTAGGCTATGAGCTTGTGAACAGGACCGGTAAGGTAACCTTCAGGGTACCAGTAACAATGCGGTACACCTTGCAGTACTGGACAGCGACACCTGAATGGGCGGGAGGACCGAAGCCCGTCACCGATATAGTGGAGGACAAGCAGTATATCTATGTAGAGAGAGCATATTCCTACTGGGAGATAGCCCATATAGAACTATACTGCGTAAGCACTGCAAGGGTATATAACTATTCACTTCCCGGCGGAGGCGTAACTCTGACCGCCAACAATTCATATCTCAATCTTCCGAGTCTGGTCACATGGCACAGCAGTGATGTAAAGGATCATGTATTTCCACCTATTCAGGCAAATGTAGGAATAACCATAAATGCAAGCGAGCCAATCACCTCAGATACGTCGAGTCGTCCGAGGATAGAATATGAGGACCTGACCTCCTATGCGGTTAAGATGTGCGGGGAGGCAATTGTAAAGAATGATCTGCTGATATTCAACGGAGGTACGGTTCTTACCAATGAAACAGCAGAGAAGATAACCCGGGCTCCGGATACATCATACCTAAGGCAATCCAATACCATAATTCCCGATAAGGCCTTATATACCGATGGGCAGATAGTGGAAGCCACCAAGTCAAACGGTTCTTATCCATCCAACGGAAACGTAAGCTACGTTCTCCATCCCTCAAGCATCAGCACCTCTTATAAAAACATGCTTTACAATATCCCCGTCAATGATGTAATCATACATACCCCCGTGATATGCGACCCGGTGATTACGGAGGATAATGCGAAGTGGTCCCAGGTAGTAAACCCAATAGAAGATGCGGTACAGATAGTGTTAGATCCTGACAGTACCTTAAATGACTTTACAGTGAGGATATCAAACACCCTTCAGCACAGCATCCGCCCCGGTTACTATACAAGGGATTTCTCCAGGTCACTGATCAATCCCGAATATACATCCTATCTGGCAAGGGAGGATGGGATAGTAAGGAATGAGATGAAGCTTCCCATAGACGTATACCTGGATACATATGCGGACCATAAAACCGAAAATGATAAATTCATAAAGGCAGGAACCTGGATTGTCCTGGGGCGTGAAACATACAGATTCTATGTACCCATGTGGGTAAGGGAGGGGACATATACCGTACAGTTTAGGACCGTGGCGGTGAATGGGGCCGATAAGCTTGACAGGACGGAGACAACCCGAAATGCCAGCCGGAATAATTATGTAGCCATCTCCTCCAGACGGTTTCAGGTCTCCGGGAGAATATACGGCCTCACAATATATGATGTATCCGATTATCCCAAATGGGAGAATGTATTCCGTATGGGCAGCACTATGCTGTTCAAATACTTCGAGGGGGCAATTGACGGCACGTTAAGGCAGGGCTTTAACAAGGATTATGCCTACTACTATACCGTAGGCACAAGGGACCAATACGGGAAAGAAACAGGCAGGCTAAGCAAATACACTCTTCCGATGATAAACGGAAACCACCCCAAGTATAAGAACCTGGGAGTACTCAAGACCGGCTATGCCATCCGCTTCCGTCTGGATACCACAGGGGAGATGTACGACGGAGGCTGTATGGTGAAGATAGTGCCGACCTTTTATTACGTGGATGCAGAGGGGAAGAACAGACAGAGGGTCGACCTGTATTACAATGAGGAGATATACGGCAAGCACAGAAGGGTAGTCAAGGTGGGGGATGCACTTGACCTTGTCAATATAAAGCAAGCCACCACAGGCAACCTCTATAACCGGATACCTGAAAGAGAGCTTAGGAATACTGCTGCAGTTATGAACACGGACTACTCCAGATGGATAGAGCAGCGAAGCGTCCTGTATTCCTACAATCAGATAAGAATGACGGCAGCCTTCAGGACCTTTGTCGGAACTGAGTATGCCTCAGCTATTGCAGGCTTAAGCTCCTTTGCCGAGGTAAGCCAGGCTACGAAGGAGACGAGACTAAACCTGTCAAAGTATATGCAGAGGTGGTACGGCACCTACAAGATACCTGAGGATGTACACGCAGCGCCTGCAGGATATGATGTAAGCGGCTACTTAAAAAAACATGGTATAGATTACAAGGAGGATTTCTGGCTGACAGGAGGTTATATAATAGTGAACTTCAATATCCTGACATACGACAGCTCCGGGAATGTGAAATTATCTTACATCAATGCTGATAACTACCTGAACAACGGGAACTGCTCCATGTGGGTGACGGAGGGGATTATACCGGAGAAGACCGATAGTAATGGAAATGTCTTTCGGTTTAAAGCTGGGGACTTTATTGTCTACTACACAGATAAAAAATACAGTGACGATTATGAGGGAAGATTATTTTAAATATATAGTATGAATATTCTGCCGGCATAACAAGATTTCTGTTCCTAATCTCAATTTCCATGCTATAATATCTCTATAAAGCGCAGGAGAAGATAATTATGATAGTGGGGAGAAAGAAAAGGCAAAAGAGTGCAATAATATATACAGCCATAATTGGAAGTGTTTTTATAATAAGTCTGGTATTGGTGCTAAGATTTATTAATAAGAATGCACAGGTGGAAACTCTGGTTGATGTGGGAGACACCTCCTTTACGGTATACGGGCTTCACGGCTATACATTTGAATATGCCGACATTTCATCAATTGAATTAAGAGATACGGTACCTGAAATCCTGGAACGCACCAACGGTTTTGCGGTTGATGAGGTCAGAAAGGGCAGGTTCAAGCTGGAGGAGCTTGGAGACTGCATCTTATACCTGACAGTACAGAAGGGACCCTTTGTATATGTCAGGATGGAGGATCTGTATGTAATACTTAACTTTGCCGATCCCGCCAAGACTAAGCAGCTTTATTACGATTTAAAGGATATGACGGGCAAGTAGCCGGAATAACAGCTAAAGAATGGACTATGGGATTAGTCTGGCAAGCAGCAGCAGATGAAGACAAGAAAAGTCGGGTGAAAAACTGGTGCAGTGCAGGATGAGGGTTTTAGTAGGGGGTTTCCGCGGTAGTACTAATTCCGCCGGGTTAATAATTGAGAAAATAGAGAGCAGGCATGAGCTTGATAGATTATACCTAATCAACAGCTTTAGCGCCTGCAAAGATCAACTGGAAAAACAGCTTAAGCAGCATGTTTATAATCTGGTCATCCTCTTTGGGCAAAAGCCCGGAACGGAAGCCGTATATCTGGAGCAAAGGGCTTGCATTAACGGTGAAGAGCTTTTAACCAATCATAATTATGAGCTGTTGGGGACAATGCTTTCCGAAAGCGGTTTTAAGTATGTTATATCTAATAATGCAGGGAATTACCTGTGCAATCATATATACTACCACGGACTTAAGTTTATATCGGAGTATGACAAAAAGCCCGGGATGATTTTTATTCACATCCCGGGAATTAAAAACATTATGGATATGGACGGTCTGGCACGTGTCTTTACGGCTTATATTGACGAATACTGCAACCGGTTATCCGGTAAGTAACATTAAGCTATCGAACAAACTATAAATTATGCGACAACTGAATAAACAATAATTTATACGACAATTGAAACAACTATATTTTATGCGACAGCTGAAACAACAATCATTTTTGTATCAGCTGAAGCAATTATCATTTATACGACAATTGAAACAACTATACTTCATGCGATAACTGACGGAATATAATCTATACGGCAGTTTATATCTACCCGAATATCATTCGTCAGTATGTTCTTTACCTTCTTCCTCGTCTTCCTTCTTTAATAGGATATGGACCTTGTCTATACGGTTCTTGTCGACGGAGACTACGGTAAAGGTTGCGTTCTTGTCTGTAACTGTCTCGCCTTCCTCAGGCAAGTGATCGAGAAGGTATATTATGTGACCTGCTATTGAATCATAATCATCTGACTCAATATCCAGTCCGAGAGCCTCATTAATATCATCCAGCTTGGTATTGCCGTCGACGATATACTCATTTTCGTTGACGGGCTTTATGCTGTCTTCCTCATCGTAATCATATTCATCCCTGATTTCACCCACGATTTCCTCAAGCAAATCCTCGATGGTTATCAGGCCTGCTGTTGCACCATATTCATCTAGTACAATAGCCAGCGAGATTGAATTTCGCCTCATTTCAATCAGAAGCTCGGAGGTCTTCTTGAACTCATAGGTAAAATACGGCTCCCGGATAATGTCCGTTATATTGAAGTTGGCCTTGTCACCACTATAGAAGAATACATCCTTAAGATTCACTATGCCTATGACATTATCTCTCGTTTCCGAATACACGGGCAGCCTTGTGTATTTATCCTTGGCAAAGGCTTGTACCAGTTCATCATATGTTAAATCCACGCTTGCAAATGCCATGTCTATCCTTGGCACCATTACATCCTTTGCAAGGGAATCCCCGAAATCAACCACATTGGTTATTATTCGGCGTTCTTCACTCTCTATAACGCCTTCCTCATGGCTGTAGTCCAGTATGGTGCGGAGCTCGCTTTCGGTTATCGGCGAGGCTTTCTGATTCGGATTGACACGTAAAAGACGCATCACTCCGTTGCAGAGCTTGTTAATTATAAAACTGACCGGAGTCATGAATATGGTAATGGCATTGATCAGACCAGCCACCTTAAGCGACACCTTCTCTGCATACATGCTTGACATGGTCTTCGGAGTTATTTCTCCGAATACGATGATAAGCAGAGTCAGTCCGCCGGTTGCAAGCCCTACCCATTTGCTTCCCCATAAATCTATGGCAATAGTTGTTGCTAAGGCTGAAGCAGAGATATTAGCAATATTGTTCCCGATTAAAATTGCGCTTAGCATTTTTCCCGGTTCTTCAATCAGCTTGAGAACCGTCTTTGAACCCTTCACATCATCATCAGCCAGGCTTCTCATTCGAAGCTTGTTGACTGTTGTGAGAGCTGTCTCGGCAGCGGAAAAAAAAGATGACAGCACAAGCAGCATAAGTAAAACTATAGATCGGGCAATGTCACCGGAATCCAATAAATCATCTCCTAAATTTAAAAAAATATGCATTGATACAGATTATAATATTACAGGAATAGCAGCCATATGTCAAGTTATACGGCTATATTAGTATATAGATTGAAGGTAGAATGGTTTAATTTCACTCTTCCTAAAGAGTTCAGGAATGTGTTTCTTCACTTCTATGGCATTTTCTGTAGCATCCTGCAACGAGCGTATAATAATTTCATACATTTTAGCATCTTTTCTCTCACTTTATTTATTATACATAATTTGACAAATTAAAAGGAGGATCAAATATTAGTAAATATTCAAAAATGTACATCCTATACATTATTGACATAATGTACGTTTTAGCATATAATAAGAATGTACTCGTAGTTAATAAAACTAAGAGGATAAACTGAATTTCTATCATCTTTATAATTAGAAAATAAAAAACCTGCGAGATTATGAAGAATTGAAAAAGGATGAGCAGGAAAAAATAACGAAAAGATAAAGAATGGACAAAACGTACGAACCATATAGCGAAAATAGAGGATGAATAATACAATGGAAACTAAATTAAATATCATATCAGCTACGGATGCAAGAAAAGATTGGAGCCTTCTTATTGACTCTGCCGTTCATGATCGGCCTCAGGTCATAAAGCGTACACGAGATTATGTTTTTTTAACAGATCTCAAGTTAGTAGAAGATATTCTGTCAGCCTATAACTTTACAGCTGAAAAATATATCGAGGATGATAATTCCGTTACATTGTCCTTAAATGAGCTGGATCTGGTTGAAAATGGTGAAACTGAATACGATGCAAGGATGAAATTGGCAGAGGATATCTTGGAATATGCAGAAGAGTATTATAACGATTTTGATTACTGGAAGAAGGTACCTAACCGGAAGAAACATGTTCCTTATGTTTTAAAGGCTCTTATCTTACAAGATATTAAGAGGATAGGAGATTCCATTTTATGCCAAGCTGGAAAGAATTAAAAAGATTCTGTGAAAATGATGGCTGGGAACTATACAAAACAACTGATCATTATTTCTTCAGAAAAGTTGATGAATTTGGTAACCTAAAAAGAATGAAGGTTTCGATGGGATCAGCTGAAATTCATAAGCAGATGTTTGAGCAAATTTTAAAAAAACAGCTGCAGGTTACAAAAGAATATTTTAATTCAAAGATTTAAGAAGAGGACGTACAGTAATATAATGGTATTGCAGTACGTAATGAAGGGGTGGATACTAATGTCTGTTGATAATGTACGAAATCATCTTAAGCAATGGGGAAGGGATGGGGACATCATAGAGCTTGATACTCTTATAGCAACGGTAGATACGGCTGCCAGAGCTTTGGGTGTTGAGCCCTGCAGGATAGCAAAAACCCTTTCCTTCAGGGACAATGGCAGTGCGTTGCTGGTAGTTGCCGCAGGAGATGCCAGGGTGGATAACTCAAAGTTTAAGTCAGAGTTTAATACTAAGGCGCGAATGCTTGATGCGGATGAAGTGCTGGAATTTACGGGACATGGGGTAGGCGGTGTATGCCCATTTGGACTTAAGCAGGAGATTCCTGTTTATCTTGATATATCTCTGAAGCGATTCGATTATGTATATCCGGCATGCGGAAGCACCACCACAGCCATAAGGCTTACGCCGGATGAGTTATATGAATATTCTGCCGGCAAGAAGTGGGTGGATGTCTGCAAGGATTGGGTCTAATTTTATCATGTAAATTTAATTTAATTTTAATGCAACATTTCCAAAAATCTGCTAGAATACCCTTAATGGTTTACTTTTCCATTAGACCGATAATATATTAGGGAGGGTTTTAATATGGAGTATGTTTTACAGACAGATGGACTGACCAAGCGTTTCGGCAAGAAGACAGCAGTGAATAAAGTCAGCATGAATGTGAAAAAAGGCGATATTTACGGCCTGATAGGAAGGAACGGTGCCGGCAAGACCACTCTTATTCGTCTGGTTTCAGGCCTTGCAAGGCCTCATGAGGGGAGTCTTAAGTTGTTCGAAAGCAGCGATTTGGAGCCTCAGCGGCACAGGATTGGAACAATGATAGAAAATCCTGCCGTATATCCCCATATGACAGCCAGGCAGAACCTCGAATATTATTGCCTGCTTTTAGGCATTAAATCGGATAAGGTTATTGATGACATGCTGGAGCTGGTAGGATTATCGCAAACAGGCAAGAAGAAGGCTAAGAATTTCTCCCTTGGCATGAAGCAGCGACTTGCGATAGCAATAGCGCTTCTCGACAACCCTGAGTTTCTGCTTCTGGATGAACCTATTAACGGCCTTGATCCGTCAGGTATTGTGGAAGTCAGGGAATTAATCATGAAGCTGAACAGGGAGAGTAATATTACTATTCTTGTCTCAAGTCATATTCTTGGGGAGCTTTCCAAGATTGCCAACCGCTACGGTGTTATAAACAACGGAATACTTGTAGATGAATTCACCAATGAGGATCTTCATAACCGGTGTGTTGGCGAGATTGAGATAAAGGTGGATGATACCGTAAAGGCAAAAGAGATCCTTGACAGCATTTTAGAAAATGCTGTAGTAAGGGTAGTATCTGACCAGACCATACGTATAAAATGTGACCCTGACAGAGCCGGTCTCATAAATACCGAGCTGGCAAAGAGAGATGTAGTCGTCATGTCAAGCGTGGCGGTGGGACAGGATCTGGAGGATTATTTTATGAAGCTTATGGATCAGACGCCTAAGATTTTGCAATAACTAAAAATATTGGAGGTTCCTATGAAGAATATATTAAAATCAGATTTTTATAAATTATTAAAAAGCAAATCATTTTATATATGCACTTTGATTGCCGGTTTTCTCTTTGGATTACAGCCATTCCTGCTCAAATTGTCCTTCAACATGATGAATAATATAGACGGAATGGAGAGGACACTTCCCTTTAAGAGCGGAATGTCCCATGCATTATCGGCTTTTACAGGCGGAGATACCTTTTTGTTCATGGCAATCGTTATTGCTACATTTGTTGCCTCAGACTATAATCATGGAACCATGAAAAATGTGGTTTCAAAGGGCTTTTCCAGGATAAGCATTTATTTATCCAAGGTTATTACCATGACAGCAGCCTGCTTAGTTATGCTGTTGTTCCAGTTCGTTGTTGGACTGATTGCAGCAGGAATCGTTACTGGCAAGATAACGGTGCCGGATCTGGAATACGGAACGGCAGGGCAAGTCTTAAGAATGGTCGGAATAGAGATACTGCTTAATATAGCAGTAGTTGCATTGTATGTTATGATATCAATACTTGTAAGGAATACCGGAGTAGCCATAGCAATTAATATTGTAGGGGTTATATACTTTGGACGCTTAATATTCCAGATACTCGATTTAATCTTTAAGGCGAAGGAATCTTTTACAAGGTTCAGTCTCCTGGATGTTTCGTATTCCTTCTACAATAAGATAATTGACGCATCCGGCGACCTCATACGTGCGGTGCTGGTCGGTGTGGCATATTTGGCCGTAAGTATCGCAGCAGGCATATATGCATTCAAGAAAATGGATGTTAAGTAAGAAGTATAGTAAGTAAATTATTAATAAGAATAAAGAAATGCGGCTGATGTTTANNTGTTTGTAAGACATGCAACAGTTCTGAATCTTAAGATAAAGAAACGTCTCCTGTCCTATCATGAATTATCTTAAATGCAGAGGTAATCTCCGCTATATAAAGGATGTGCATATCCTTTTCGGGATACCAGGTGTTCTTAATCCTGTCGGTAAGCAGGCATTCATAATCCATTGGCTGCCTGTAAAGCTTACGGCAGCACAATACCATATCGGCCTCTTCAAAATATGGGGTTTTCTCGTAATATGCAACAGTCAGGCCGGAGTTTTTAATCTTATCCTCATTTCTTCCCGATACGGTTCCAAGATAGTTCAATGTTTTCCTGTAGGCTTTGCCTAAAAAGCTTAGGGAGAAGGTGTCCTCCCTGTCAATGAATTCTCTTGTATAGCGCTGGAGCCGTATCACGACAAAGGCAACATTTTTGCCGTACATCACACCTAAGCCTCCCCACGAGGCGGTCATAGTATTAAGCTTATCTTCATTCCCGGCAGTTACAAGCATCCATTCCCTTCCAATCATTTGAAACGGGCTTTTCCGTAACTGCTCAAGGGATAACATTTTCATTTCAACCATTTACATCACCTTCCTAAAAACTTAATATCTGTATTATACGTATTTTTAATCCAATATGCAACCTTGGAGGACGTACATTATTTCATTTCACACCGCAGGCAATAAGTATGAATTCACAATCCGTACTCCTTAACATATACTGGTTTATGAAGCAGCATAACGCTGAAGGTGTGTGAAGCATGACTATATATGTTGTTCAGCAGGGGGATACACTCAGCTCAATAGCTGAGCAATTCGGTGTAACGCCGGAGAGGCTTATAATTGATAATGAGATGCCTAATCCGGAGAATCTGGTTGTAGGGCAAAGTATAGGCGTAAGAATTCCGGTTCAGGTCCATACGATTGCAGCAGGGGATACCCTTGCATCAATAGCTGAAGCCTATGGTGCAAGCGTAACGCAGCTATTGCAGAATAATCCCTGGGCAGCATTGCCGAATGCCCTGGTTCCAGGTGAAACCCTTGTGATAAGCTTTGAGGAGGAAGCGGCCCTTGGAAATGCACTTTTTAACGGATATGCATATCCCTTCATCAACAGGGGCGTTCTAAGCAAATCGCTGCCATTTCTTACTTATATGCCCATCTTTACCTACGGATTTAATGCCCAGGGTGACCTTGTGCCAATTGAGGACGAAGAGCTTATTGCAGCCGCAACTCAGGCGGGAGTAGGGTCTATTATGATGCTTGCTCCAATGACTCCCGAACAGGAATTCAATACCCAGATAGCACATGATATGTTTGCAAATCCTGAGGGTCAGGCAAGGCTTATTGAGAATATTGTTGCGAATATGCAGGCAAAGGGATACAGAGGGTTGGACATTGATTTTGAATTCATTCTTCCTGAAGACAGGCAGGCATTTATTAATTTCATACAGGCTGTCAAGAATGCCCTTGAGCCGCTGGGACTGCTTACCCTTGTTGCCCTTGCGCCGAAAACCTCGGGAGAGATGACCGGCCTGTTGTATGAAGCTCATGATTATCCGGCAATCGGAGCTATAGCGGACCTGGTATTGCTTATGACGTATGAGTGGGGTTATACCTTCGGACCGCCTATGGCAACCTCACCCCTCAACAATATGAGAGGTGTACTGAATTACGGTGTTTCGGTGATACCGAGGGAAAAGATACTTATGGGCATACCGAATTATGCATATGACTGGCCCCTGCCGTTTGTGCAGGGACAGACAATGGCGGAGACCTTAAGCAACCAGGCAGCCATAGCAAGGGCAGCCATGTTCAATGTCACAATACAATTCGACGAGCTGGCCCAATCTCCCTTTTACAACTATACAGATCCTAACGGGATAGTTCATGTTGTTTGGTTTGATGATGTAAGAAGCATGAATGCAAAGCTGAGGCTGATATCCGAGTATGGGCTTAGAGGAGGAGGCATATGGCAGATTATGAATTTTTTCCCGGGGCTGTACATGGTGATAAATGAGCTTTATACAGTGGATAAGGTGCTGTGACAGGCGGTAAAAGGTGCTGTGACAGGCGGCAAAAGGCGCTGTGACAGGCGGTAAAAATAAATTGAGATATAAAGTAACATATGGTAATATATAAGCATGACTTCTAAAATGTTTTGAAAGGAGAAAGCAGGCAGCCTCCTTTTATTATGAAGGCTTGTCTGTTACGGGGAGATGAAAAAGATTATATTCAGATTTGCTTTACTGCTGGTTATGGGGATGCTCACATATGCATTAACCGGCTGTGACAAGAAGGACTCTGAAGCCAAGTCGGCATCTGATCCGAAGGTGACGTTACCTGCATCGCAGGAAAAATCCAATGATGCAAAGGAAGAGGACAAGGCTGACAAGCCTGCCAAGGAAGCAGAAGAGGAAAAAACGGCAGAGGAAGATGCAGATAAGGAGGAGGGCCCGGCCGCACATTACGGCACTGTTGAAGTGTCCGAGGAAATTATATTTTCCAATAATTTTGATGACGGCAAGATGGACTTCACCGGCCGCGGTCCGGCAAAGACACAGATTGTTACCGATAAGGCAGCCGATGGTACCGGGTCTATGTTTGTAAGCGGAAGGACGGCTTTATGGAACGGCGCAACTGTTGACCTCAGCGGTATTATGAAGATAAATGAGACTTACATAATAAAGGCCCGGGTAATGTATGAAAACGGCCCGGATTCCGTGCGGATGGACTGCAAGCTGGAGAAAAACAATGAAGAGTATTTAAGCTTCGCATCTGCCATGGCGAACAAGGGTGAATGGACCCCTATATCCGGAATCATAATCGTTCCTGAAGATACTGTTAATGCAGAGGTTTACTTCGAAACCGGATTTGCAGCCGGAGAGATGATTGATTTTTACGTGGACGAGGTTGTAATTTACACGGAAAATGCTGTTGTTAACAGAGGGGAGCTGCCCAGTCTCAAGGATATATATAAGGATAATTTCAGCATGGGTGTGGCTGTTACGAATGCCGAGCTTAGCCCTGCAAGGAAGGAGCTTATATTAGAACAGTTTAACAGCATGACGGCAGGCAATGAGATGAAGCCCGACAGTCTGCTTGACTATGCGAAATGCATATCCGATCCTAAATATGATGACAACCCGGCAGTAAAATTCGACAGGGCAAAGTTAATCCTGGATTTTGCACAGGAAAACGGAATTAAGCTCAGGGGGCATACCCTGGTATGGCATTCCCAGACGCCCAGATGGTTCTTTGCAGAAGGTTATTCACAGGAGGCAAATGCTCCTCTGGTATCAAAGGAGCTTATGCTGAAGCGCTTGGAAAATTACATAAAACAGGTATTGGAATACACCCAGACGAATTATCCCGGGCTTATATATGCATGGGATGTAGTAAATGAAGCTGTTAATCCAAGCGACGGCGCAGAAGGCTTCCTGCGTACCAGGGACAGCCTGTGGTACCAGGTGATAGGTCCGGAGTTTATTGAGAAAGCCTTTGAGTATGCAAGAAAGTATGCGGACAAGGATGTCAAGCTGTTCTATAATGATTACAATACCGAAGAATCCGGCAGAGTACAGGGTATTACAAAGCTTGCGGCTTCCTTGAAGGAAAAGGGACTGATTGACGGTATCGGACTTCAGAGTCATTTTGCGGAAGGATCTCCTTCATTGGTGGATTTTGAGAAATCCGTCAGAGATTATGGGGAGCTTGGCCTTGAGATACAGATTACCGAGCTGGATATGAGACTTGGCGAGAATACTGAAGAAGCATATATGAGGCAGGCAAAAAGATACAAAAGATTATTTGTAATGTTGAAGAACTTGGATGATACCGGTGCGGCAAATATAACCAATGTAACCTTCTGGGGTCTGTCGGATGACATTTCCTGGTTGAATGAGCCCGGAAAGCCAAGCTATCCTTTGCTTTTTGACAAGTACCTCCTTCAGAAGCCCGCCTTCTGGGCAGTTGCCTTAAGCCCGGATATACCTTTGTATTAAGAAGTTATGTAAAACTGCTATTTACAAATTTTGTACATGCGGCTATAATAGAGAATGTGTAATTTATCAGATTCCATGATTGCATTAATAATACATAAAAGGGAGAGCACGGGATGAATAAAAATGTAGTGAAGGAGATTATCAGTTGGGTTATGGTATTTGTCATAGCCTTCCTCCTGGCATTGTTTATCAACAAGGTATTGCTATTCAAGCTGATAATTCCAACCGGTTCAATGATTGATACTATAAATATAAATGATAGAGTTTTTGCTTTCCGGCAGGCATATCTGTTCAGCGAACCGGACAGGGGAGATATAATAGTATTCCCGTTCCCGGATGATGAAAGGGATGACTATATCAAGAGAATTATCGGACTTCCGGGAGAAACTCTGGAGATAAAGAATGGAGAACTGTATATTAACGGTGAGCTCATCGATGAATCGGACTATATTACCGAACCTATGAAAGAGAATGAAAATTTTGGCCCATATGAAATACCTGAAGACAGTTATTTTGTTATGGGCGACAACAGGAATGATTCTAAGGATGCCAGGTATTGGAAGAATCCATATGTTACGAAGGATAAGATAAAGGCGAAGGCGATATTCAAGTACCCGAACTTTAAATGGCTTTATTAGAATGACGGCGGTAGTTAACAAGCCGTAAACCATATAAGAAAGTTATTAGTAAGACGTAAGTAATATCAAGGATGTAGTAATTAACAGACTACATCAATCAATAGGAATAAAGATATTAATAAAGACTTGGAAGTTTAAAGCTTCCAAGTCTTTAAATATTCTTCGTTAATCTCAGTTACCCTTTGCATTGCCTCAAGTCCAGGGCCTCCGGCAGTATTCCTCTTTTCCGCACAGGCCTTCAGGCTGATGGCAGAGTATATGTCTTCCTCAAAAGCAGGGCTTTCGGACCTGAACTCATCAAGAGAAAGATCCTCGAGAGAAATCCCCTTATCTATGCATTTCAGCACCAGGCGCCCAATTATCGAGTGGGCGTCACGGAAGGGAATTCCCTTATTCACAAGATAATCTGCCGCATCAGTCGCATTGGAAAAGCCCTTTTTAGCGCTTTCGGCAAGAATCTCCCTGTTAAACCGCATAGATGCCAACATGCCGTCAAACAAGGCAAGGCAGTTTTTTGCGGTATCAATTGCATCAAAGGTAAGCTCCTTATCCTCCTGCATATCC
>DCTS01000110.1:14179-56102 GCA_002329645.1 Lachnoclostridium sp. UBA1434
GGGTTTTTCTTTTGCGGCATTATGGAAGAACCGGTTGAATAAGAGTCATCCAGTTCAACAAAGCGGTATTCGTTGCTGTTCCATATTATAATCTCTTCGCAGAATCTGCTAAGATGCATCATTATAAGTGACAGGGTGCTTAACAGCTCAATAAGATAATCCCTGTCGGATACACTGTCCANNTCCCGGTCCAGAGGGAAAGTGGTTCCTGCAAGGGCACCCGATCCGAGAGGGGAGTAGTTCATGCGCTTAAGAATATCGGATAATCTTGACCGATCCCTTTTAAACATTTCAAAGTAAGCTGACATATGATGGGCAAGAGTCACAGGCTGGGCCTTTTGAAGGTGGGTAAAGCCGGGCATATAGGTTGTGAGATTATCCTTAATAACAGCCTGAAGCGTTGACTGAAGCTGCCGTAATAAACCGTCAATCTCGTAAAGCTCATCTCTTACATACAGCTTCATATCCAGTGCAATCTGGTCGTTGCGGCTCCTTCCGGTGTGGAGCTTCTTACCTGTCTCACCGATACGGTTTATAAGGTGTGTCTCCACAAAGCTGTGTATATCCTCATACTTACTGTCAAATGTCAGGCTGCCGTCCTGTATATCCTTAAGGATATCCGTCAGACCTTTAATAATGCATTGCATTTCCTCTTCCGTAATAATACCCTGTTTAGCCAGCATCCTGACATGGGCCATGCTGCCTTCAATATCCTGCTTATACAGTCTTTTATCAAAGCTGAAAGATGCGTTGAAATCATATACCGCCTGATCAATCTCCTTAGTAAAACGCCCGCCCCAGAGCTTCATAATCCTCCCTCATTTCTATATAATTATACAACTATTAATGAATATAACTTATAATTATAATAAATTCAATAGAAAGATTTATAATTATGCAATATGCAAATATTTATACTATGTCGTTTATACTATATCATACAGCTTCTCATATTTTTCCTTCAGATACTTGATATAATAATCGGCATTGAACTCTTCTCCGGTTACTTCCATAAGAAGCTGATTGGTGTTTTTGGTGGCGCCGTACTTGTGTATGGAATCCCGGAGGAACTCCCGTATCGGCGTAAGATTGCCTTCTTGCAGGTACTGCTCAAGGGGCATGACCTCAAGCATTTTATAGTAGAGCTGGGAGGCAATTGCCGAGCCTATTGCATAGGAAGGGAAGTATCCGAACTCACCCCAGGACCAGTGGGTATCCTGAAGAATGCCGGACGCATCATCCTTAGGTGAAATCCCCATGTAATCCTTATATTTCTGATTCCATACTTCGGGAAGCTTCTCTATATCAGCATCCTCCATAAACATCATTTTCTCTGTTTCATATCTTATTATTATATGGAGAGGGTAGGAAAGCTCGTCGGCTTCAGTTCTTATTAGGCTGGAAGCGGGTTTATTTATTCCCTTGATAAAATGATCCAGAGTAATATTCGTAAGGTTATCGGGATATGCACCGACCAGCTTGTCATATATAGGCTCCCAGAAGGCCTTGCTCCTGCCGATTATATTCTCAAAGAACCTGGACTGGGCTTCGTGCATGCCCATGGAAGTTCCGCCGCCCACAGGCGTCTGGGTAAGGGAATCCTCAATGTTCATCTCATACAGTGCATGGCCGGTCTCATGAATAATTGAGAACATGGCGCTTTCGAGGTTGTCTTCAATATACCGGTCCGTAATCCTCACATCATGGTTATGAAGCTGCATGGTGAAGGGATGGGCGCTTTCGGCAATGACTCCCCGGTTAAAATCAAAGCCCACATAACCGCATAAGAATTTGCAGAATTCCCTTTGCTTGTCTATATCATACTTAAGAGAATTGTAGCTTTTATCTACTGCATCAGCTTTTGCCGACACCTTTGCCAGAAGGGGTATGATTTCCTTCTTGATTTTTTCAAAAAAGATATCCAGTTCCTTAATTCCGAAGCATTCCTCATAATCGGCTAAAAGTATCTCATAAGGATCCTTATTATCCTTTACACGATACCCGGCAAATTTTTTCTTATATTCAAGTATTTCCTTAAGGTAAGGGGCAAAATCCTCATATTTATTATCCTTTTTAGCCTTGGTCCATACCCTGTTGGCAACAGGGGCAAGCTCGTTAAATGCCCGGTATTCCTCGGGCGGGATGCTTTCAAGCTGTTCAAAGGTTTTATTAAGCTCTTTTATGATTGCTTTTTCGGTGTCGGTAAGCTCTGCCTGCTCCTTATCCTCCATAAGCTTATTCATTATTTGTCTTACATCATCATTTATAAGACTCTTCATGTATTCATCTGACAGAATACCGACAACTCTTGAGGTATATTTAGCCGCCTCGAAAGGAGCCGTTGTCTGATCGTCCCATTCAAACAGGCTGCGGGCGGTCTGAAGGGCCATGGATTTATCAAGATACGGACGAAGCATTTCAAAGGTTTTACTCATATTTCAACCGGGCATTTTTTATGCCTTATCCTTTCTATAAATTTCTTAAACTTACAGAGTGTTCATGATCCTGATGCTCTTCCAGCTGAAATCATGCAGGCATGCTGCCGTTCACTGCATTTCATTAAATCATGAAAATACGTCCGGAGATATTTCAATAAAGCTTGATTATGAAGAATAGTATACCAATTTTTATTTGACATAGCAATCCAATATGTGGCAAGTTGAAATATGTATGGCAAGTAAAAATATATGTGCGGCAATTTGAATTTATAAGGCAGTATCTATATATGCTTAGTGCAGCAAGTAAACTTCCCATGTTCATGCAATTATGGTATAATTGGGTACATAATACCGGGAGAGGTATATTTTACGGACTAAAGAAGGATAATATCATGATGAATTGCCAATTAATCCGGTAATTTAAACAATATATATATACGGAGGGCGATAATATGAAGAAGCTATTGATTGAAAAGATAACAGGCAGGGAAATTCTCGATTCCAGAGGCAACCCTACTGTAGAAGCAGAGGTAATTCTTGCAGACGGAAGCATAGGCAGAGCAGCAGTACCGTCGGGCGCATCAACCGGTGCATTTGAAGCCGTTGAGCTGAGAGACGGGGATAAATCAAGATACCTTGGAAACGGGGTAAGAAAAGCAGTTGATAATGTTAATAATGTAATAGCTCCTGCACTTAAGGGGATGGATGCTTCGGATCAGACCGGAATTGACCGCGTGATGATATCCCTTGACGGTACGCCAAACAAGGGCAAGCTTGGGGCTAATGCAATACTTGGTGTATCGCTTGCCGCAGCCAAGGCAGCCGCAGCATCATTGGGTTTGCCGTTGTATCGTTACATCGGAGGAGCCAATGCCAAGGTTTTGCCCGTTCCTATGATGAACATCATAAACGGAGGCAAGCATGCGGATTCAAGCCTAAATATCCAGGAATTCATGATTATGCCTACAGGCGCCGCCAGCTTTTCGGAAGCACTTGAACATAGCGCAACAGTATTCCATACTCTTAAAAAGCTGCTGAAAAGCGACGGGTATTCAACTGCTGTCGGCGACGAGGGAGGCTTTGCACCTAAGTTTAACAGCGATACCCAGGCTCTGGACTATATTGTCAAGGCAATTGAAGCGGCAGGCTACAAGCCCGGCGAGGATTTCTGCATTGCGATAGACGCTGCCGCAACAGAGATGTATGACGAAGCCGGGAAGGCGGGAAGGAAAGGAGATTACCTGTTCTGGAAGGCCGGTGAATACAAGACCCCAGAGGAAATGGTGGCTTTCTGGGAGGAGGTATGCAATAAGTATCCTGTTATTTCCCTGGAGGACGGACTTGCTGAGGAGGACTGGAACGGCTGGAAGCTTCTTACCGAAAAGCTTGGAAGCAGGGTGCAGCTTGTAGGTGACGACCTGTTTGTTACCAATACCGCAAGAATAATAAGGGGCATAAGCCAGGGTATAGCCAATTCGGTGCTTATTAAGGTAAATCAGATAGGTACGCTTACAGAAACACTTGACGCAATAGAAATGTCTAAGAACAACCGCTGGACTGCTGTGGTCTCACACCGTTCGGGAGAAACCGAGGATGTAACACTGGCTGACATTGCAGTTGCAACAAATGCAGGCCAGATTAAGACCGGAGCTCCTTCCAGGACGGACCGTGTGGCAAAATACAACCAGCTCTTAAGGATTGAGCAGGAGCTTGGCGCTTCGGCAATATATCCCGGCAAGGGAGCCTTCAAGGTTAACATGTAAAGCGTAGTATTGGAGAATAGAATATGCTTCTTTAGTGTAAATAAGCAAGTTGATTATTAGTTTTAGAAATGATTATCAAGAGGTGCCTGAAGTGATGCCCGAAGTGAGCCGGTTATCACATAAAGGCGGAATTATATAGCAGACTAATGGATATGAAATTAAAGGGTGTGTTGCATACCGGCTAAAGCCAGCTTTGCAACGCACCCTTTTTTATCTCTCTCTTCATAATCTGCCTGGTTATGCAAATTCTCATCAGTGCTTTACCTCATAAGGCTGATCCTTTATCAGGCATCTGTATCCTTTGATTATATTGCCGCTCTCAAAGGCAAGCCTTTTTTCAGGGTTCAACTCAGGATCCCAGGAATAAGGCATATTGTCATACAGTGACCAGTTTTCCCACATAGAGTCATCGTATGGCTTTAGCGAAGCGGCACTTATCCTCCTGCCCGTATCCATATAAGCACCTCGCAATTAATCAGGATAACTTAAATATATTACGAAAAGTAATTTTTTTCAAGAGGTAAAATAACATAATTTGGATAAGCTTATTCCCGGTAACTGGCTTTACGCCTGCTGCCGGTATGAGATAAGGCGCTTATACTCAGCTTCTTCTGAAGCTCCACCACAACAATGGGTGTAAATGAAAGCAGCAAAACTATTGCCCATTGCCTCAAAGACAGAGGCACTACCTGGAACATACTTGCCGCCTTTGGTATGGTTATAACAGCAATCTGAAGAAGCGAACAGATAATGAAGGATGCGGCAAGCTTACGGTTGGAGAATATGCCGATCTTCGAAAGAGATTTATCACTCCTCATATTGAAGGAATGAAACAGCTGTGACAGGCTCAGCACTGCGAAGGCCATGGTCCTGCCTGTCCAGGGAACGATATAATCAGGCCCCGTGCCGGTTATTGCCTGTGACCTTAACGATGAATGTATTCCGGGAATATCGTAAAAGCGAAAGCCCGTTATAAAGGCTGTTAAGGACAGTGAGCCAATCAGCAGGCCCTCAAATATTATCTTGAATACAAGGCCGTCTGCAAACATGCTTTTCCCCGGGGGGACGGGCTTCTTATACATTATATCCTTAGCTGCCGGCTCCACCCCGAGGCTTATAGCCGGAAGGGAATCGGTCACAAGATTTACCCACAGCAGTTGAACTGCAGCAAGCGGCGTGGGGAAGCCCAGTATTATTGCCGCAAATATGGTCAGTATTTCTCCGATGTTGCTTGACAGAAGAAAATGCACTGCCTTTTTAATGTTTTCATATATGCCGCGTCCCTCCCTGACTGCGGCTACAATTGTTGCGAAATTATCATCTGCAAGTATCATGTCGGAAGCATTCTTGGCAACATCGGTACCTGTTATGCCCATGGCGCATCCGATATCCGCAGCCTTCAGCGCCGGCGCATCATTTACGCCGTCCCCGGTCATTGCAACCACTTCGTTGCGGTTTTGGTAAGCCTTCACAATTCTGACCTTATGTTCAGGCGAAACCCTGGCAAATACACTGATCCGGGAGATTGATGAACTCAGCTCCTCATCCTTCATCCTGGCAAGCTCTTCCCCGGTTATCGCCTCATCCTCCCCTGTTAATATTCCAAGCTCGCGGGCTATTGCTATTGCGGTAAGGACATGATCTCCTGTAATCATAACTGGCTTTATACCCGCCTGCCTGCATAACCGGACTGCCTCCTTCACCTCTTCACGGGGAGGGTCAATCATTCCGATAAGTCCAATGAATGTAAGACCGTTTTCCAGTGACAAGTCATTTGCTAAGTCACGTCCTTTAATTCCCGGAATATCCTTGTAAGCAACGGCAATAACCCTCAACGCTCTTCCTGTCATGGCAGTATTAAGAGCATGAAGCCTGGTTCTGTCACCGATGGTTATGGGAACGGAATTATCGTCACGGTATATATGGGTACAGCGGCTAATCAAAAAATCAAATGCTCCCTTGGTTATACTGCGGCAGGCTCCTTCCGGAGATCTGTGTACGGTGGTCATAAGCTTTCTAGCGGAATCAAAAGGTATCTCATATATTCTCTTATATGTGGAATCCAGCATTGATTTATTGACGCCCGCATGATAAGCGGCAACTACAAGCGCTTTCTCAGTTGGCTCGCCGGTTGCATTAATTTCGTTGTCCATAAGCTCAATCTTAGCATCATTGCATAGTGCGGCATGGGACAGAAGAAATGCCCCAAAGCTTCCGTGAAGGCTTTCATTTCCCCTGACGGAGCATATAGTAGTTACCGTCATTTTATTCTGTGTTAAGGTGCCCGTTTTATCCGAGCATATGACTGTGGCGCACCCCAGGGTCTCAACGGCGGGAAGCTTTCTGATTACGGCCTTCTTTTTTGCCATACGCTGCACTCCGAGTGAGAGCATGATTGTGACTATAGCAGGCAGGCCCTCGGGTATTGCAGCTACCGCAAGACTTACCGATGTCATGAACATATCAAATACAGGGAGCTGTCTCATAATTCCCAAAAGGAATATGGCGGCACAGATAATTACCGCAGCTATTCCCAGAACCTTTCCTGTAGCGGCAAGCCTTTTCTGCAGAGGGGTCATGGGGGTTTCATCCTCCATTATAAGCCTTGCAATATGACCTACCTGGGTGTTCATTCCCGTTGCGGTCACTACGGCGCTGCCTCTGCCGAATAATATTGTGCTTGTAGCCATAACAAGGTTGCTCCGGTCGGCAAGCACGGTATCCGGATGGAGCCTGATTTCCGCACATTTCTCAACAGGGTNNCAGGGTTGGATTCTCCGGTAAGGGAAGCCTCCTCAACCTTCAGGTTTACAGCCGTAATAAGACGGGCATCCGCCGGCACATAACAGCCCGTTTCAAGCAGTATTATATCTCCGGGGACCAGCTCTGCAGCGTCTATCTCGCAGTATTTGCCGTCCCTTAATACATGTGCCGCAGGCGCTGCCAGCTTTTTCAATGCTTCAAGGGCTTTTTCAGCCCTTGTTTCCTGAAGAACTCCCAGAGCCGCATTCACAATTATAATAAGAAGAATTATAGCCGGATCCGTAAAGTCAGGCTTTCCGTCAATATAAGATATTACAAAAGATACGACGGCTGCAATGAGTAATATAATAATCATAAAATCTGCAAATTGACTAAAGAATTTGGCAAGCAGGCTTTTACCCTTTGCCGCTTCAAGAACATTTTTTCCGTACCGCTTCTGTCTTGTCAGAACATCCCTGGCCGAT
This sequence comes from Lachnoclostridium sp. UBA1434, assembly GCA_002329645.1. GTDB lineage: Bacteria > Bacillota > Clostridia > Lachnospirales > Lachnospiraceae > Mobilitalea. The sequence continues at coordinate 21,608 of DCTS01000110.1, forward strand.
AAACCGCATCCTGCGTTTACTCCCAGTTCCTTTAAGGTATCATCTATTGACATACTGTGCCATTGCATAAGCTGCTCCTTGATGGTCAATCTTCATATAATTATATGAGGACGGCTTTGGAATATAACATAATGCATTGACTTTAAGATAAATCTCTGTATAATATGCAATCGTATAATAATTATTTAACCCTGCTATAGGAGTATAAATATGAGGAGAAATAATGTAAGAGTATTAATATGAGGAGATGTAAAATAAGGGTATAAGTATGAGAAAAAATAATGTACTGTTGCAATATGAGGATCAATAATGTACGGTATAATATGAGGAAAAATAACGTACTGCTGCAATATGAGTATCAATAATGTAAGTATAATATAAGGGGAAATAATGTACTGATACAATATGAGGAACAATAATATACGGGCATAAATATAAGGAGCATACATGGAAAACGACTTAACAAGGGACATGACAAAAAAAGCCCCGATGGGCTTAATACTTAAATTCACGGTTCCGATGCTGATCGGCAACCTGTTTCAACAGTTTTACAACATGGTGGATTCCGCTGTTGTCGGAAGGTTTGTAAGCAAGGAGGCTCTTGCTGCCGTCGGTGCAACGGGGTCCCTTACATTCCTGTTACTTGGCCTGACCTTCGGATTTTCAGCAGGGGTGTCCATAGTCATATCACAATATTTCGGCGCAAAGGATTATGACAATGTAAGAAAAAGCTTTGCCACTTCGGCTTTCATAATTGCAGGGGCTTCGGTTATCCTGGGAACGGTGGGCTTTTTCGCTGCCCGCTGGTTATTGGAGCTTACAAACACTCCGGACAGTATAATAAACCAGTCTGAAATATACATGAAGATTATTTTTGCGGGAATGCTTGGGACCGGTATGTATAACGGTATGTCTGCAGTACTGCGGGCATTGGGTAATTCCCTGACACCGCTGATATTTCTCATCATTGCAAGTATATTAAATGTGATTCTGGATCTGGTATTTGTCATATTTTTTGACATGGGGGTTCCGGGAGTTGCGTTAGCAACAATAATCTCACAGGTATTATCCGGTGTGGGATGCATCATATATGCCATGGCCAAGGTAAAGGTACTCAGGATTCCACTAAAGGATTTTAGGCCGGACAGGGAAATATTTAGAAAATGTATACGCCTGGGAGTTCCGGTTGCTCTGCAGAATTCCTTTATATCCATATCGATGATGGCAATGCAGGGTGTAATCAACAGCTTCAATGAAACGGTAATAGCGGCGGTTACGATAACACACCGGCTTGAGCAGCTTGTACTCCAGCCGGGCATGTCACTGGGCGTGGCGGTTGCATCCTTTACAGGGCAAAACATAGGAGCAGGACTGCATGACAGGGTTAAGAAGGGGTTGAAATCAGCCTTTCTTCTTATACTTGCATTCAGTTTGATAATGCTTCCCGTCATGTATTTCGGCGGGCAATATTTTATGCGACTGTTTACCAAGGCCGAGGATTTTGATGTTGTAAGGCATGGCACGCAGGGTATTCGCATTACCAGCTTATTTTATCTGCCTGTCGGTTTTATATTTGTAACCAGGAATTTCTTAAGCGGAGCCGGGGATATTCATTTTCCCATGGTAATGGGATTTTTAGAGGTTCTGGGCAGGGTGATATTTTCCAATGTGATTGCCGGATACATAGGCTTTAAGGGAATATACTGGGCAACAGCATTAACCTGGGTTCTTACAGGACTGATTGGAGTTATCAGGGTGCTTTCAGGACGGTGGAAGAACAAGGCGATTGTTAATGCGGGAAATATTAATCTTAAGTAATAACCTGCAAGATTTATTGCATTCATTTTATCCGGCCGGCTTATCTTTATTCAGGCAGAGGGGTCTTATTCTTTTTCGTAAACAGCGCTTTCTTATAAGGCTTGCAGTCAGGAAGGCTGCTGCAATAATAAATACGGGTATGAGGTTATATTTATATCTTTGATAAATTATTGCAGCCCTGTCGTAATTATCCCTGAGAGTATATCCAAGGCCGATAAGAATAGTATTCCAGACGGTTATCCCAAGAAATGTTGCCGGAAAATAGGACGCAGGATTAAGCCTGGCCGAACCTGCTACAAGGGAGATGTATGTCCTGACCAGGGGAATTACCCTGCCTATACAGACTGCAGGTGCCCCGTTTTTTTCGAATTTCTCATATGAAGCATTAATTGCCTTCTCTGTTTTCGGATATTTTCGTTTAATTGTACTAATTAATGCGCTTCCGCCAAACCACCCTATGAGGTAGCATATCCCTGTCCCTATGAGTCCGGCTATAACACTGAGTATGAGGATGACCGGGAAGGGAGTTTTATTTGCGCATGCCACCGCACCGGAAAAGGGCAGCACTATCTCGCTGGATACCGGAAAGCATGCATATTCCAGCAATATAATGACAAACATAGCCGCAAGGCCGTATTCAAATATAAGGTCCTTGATAAATTCCATCTGCGCCTCCTTAATGGCAAGGGCTTATTTAACATTATATTTTTGCAGGTTTATTATTATGTGGAACAAATTAATTTAGAAATTTCTTTTATAAATATGTTTATTGTGTTAAAATATACAAGGACAACATCGACTGAGTATTCAGGAGGTATTTTTCTATGAAGGTACTGGCTAAGTTCAGCAAGAAGGATCTATGGACTATTCCGAATATTTTATGCTATATCCGGTTTTTGCTGATTCCGTTGTTTGTCGTGCTGTATATTAAAGCGGAGGAGCCTAAGGAATACTGGCAGGCTGCAGCTGTTGTGCTAATCTCCGGAATAACTGATTTCTTAGACGGATTTATTGCACGGAGCTTCAATATGATTACTGATTTCGGGAAGCTGATAGATCCGATGGCTGACAAGCTGACTCAGGCAGCGCTTATTTTCGTGCTTGTTGTAAAGATAAAGTATATGTTTATATTATTGATCCTTTTTGTTGTAACCCAGCTTTTTATGCTTGGAGCAGGAATAGCAATGCTTCAGAAGGATAAGAGGTTAAACGGAGCAAAATGGTTCGGTAAGGTATCAACCACCGTATTTTACGGAGTAATGCTTGTGCTTATTTCAATGCCTAAGCTTAACGAAAGCATTGCCAATATTCTTATGCTTTTATGCGGTATGTTTCTTTTATTATCCTTCTCACTGTATGTCAGGGAATACGTTAAGCTGTACAGGGAGGCAAAGGCCCAGGAGAATAATGCAAAGCTTGCGGATGGAGAGTAAGATATGATTATGAAGCAGGAGCACAAGCTTATAAGAGGAGCCGGAGTACTGCTTCCGGTTTCGGCGCTTCCCTCTCCATACGGTATCGGAACGCTGGGCAGGGAAGCCTTAGACTTTGTTGATTTTCTTAAGGAAGCAGGCTTTAGCTACTGGCAGGTGCTGCCCGTAGGACAATCCGGTTATGGAGACAGCCCCTACCAGTCCTTTTCGGCTTTTGCGGGCAATCCGTATTATATTGATCTTGATGTTCTGGCAGAAGAGGGTCTGCTTAATAAAGAAGAAATAGATGGACGGCGCTGGTTTGAGAGAGAGGACGAGGTAGATTATAAAAAAATTTATGACCAGCGTTTTTTGGCGCTTAAAAAGGCTTTTTCAAGAAGCAGGCATGATGATTTGCCTGCTTATTTAAACTTTTGCAGGGAGCATTCTTATTGGCTTGAGGATTACAGCCTCTTCATGGCAGTTAAGGAACATTTCCGGGGCAGGGAGTGGCTTGAGTGGGATGAGGATATAAGATTAAGAAAGCCCAATGCTCTTGAAAAGTATAGCAGCCTTTTTAGAACCGAGATGGATTTCTGGAAGTTTTGCCAGTTTAAATTTTATATGCAATGGCAGAGCCTGAAAAAATATGCTAATGAAAAGGGAATACTTATAATCGGAGACATCCCTCTTTATGTATCCTGTGACAGCTGTGACGTATGGGTTCACGACAGATTATTTGAGCTGGATGACAGTAAGAAGCCTGTCAATGTGGCCGGAGTTCCGCCCGATGCTTTTTCAGATCTGGGGCAGAGGTGGGGTAATCCGCTCTATAACTGGGAAAGGATGGAGCAGGAGGATTTTGCCTGGTGGAGGGAGAGGATGCGAATATCGGCCTCCCTGTATGACTGTATCAGAATCGACCATTTCATCGGAGTTGTTAATTATTATTCAATACCATACGAATGTCAAACCGCCATGGAGGGAAAGTGGGTTAAGGGGCCGGGCAGCAAGCTGACCAATGCCATTCTGGAATCCATAGGCGATGCGAGGATTATTGCCGAGGACTTGGGTGTTATTACGCCTGAGATCAGAGAGCTTATGAGGGAAGCAGGTTTTACCGGTATGAAGGTTATAGAATTTGCCCTTGAAGGCCCTCCGGATAATGAATACCTGCCCCATAACTATAAGGAAACCAATATAGTGGTTTATACGGGAACCCACGATAACGACACCCTGGCAGGCGCTTTGGAGGGGATGGAGGATGAGAGGCTAGGGTTTGCATACAGCTATTTCGGAGCAGGTAACCGCAAGGATCTGGCCGAAGCAATAATCAGGGCATTATATTCATGCACAGCAGATGTGGTTATTTTTCAAATGCAGGATCTTCTGGGGCTTGGCAGCAGCGCACGCACTAATACGCCTTCCACCATCGGAGGCAACTGGAGGTGGAGGCTTATAAGAAAGCAGTATGAAGAATGCGACAAGAATAAGCTTCTTAACTATTCCTATATTTATAACAGAGTTTATAAGTAGAATTAAGGCTTGAAAAAGCCGGGAGGTTAAATGAACAACAAATTTAAGGAGAACATAGAGACAATCTTATATATTGATTATGGAAAAGCCATAAGGGATGCGGACACGATTTCCCTTTATAATGCGGTGTCCAAAGCTGCCATGCTTGAGCTCAGGGAACAGTGGAATCAAAAATCGGAATCTAAGAAGGCATGTTATCTCTCGGCGGAATTTCTGGTGGGGCGTCTGGTATATGCAAATTTATACAATATGGGCCTGATGGAACAGCTTAAGGAAATGATGGAGGAAAACGGCAGAGACACCGGTATATTTGAAGATATTGAGGATGCGGCACTCGGTAACGGAGGCCTCGGACGTCTTGCAGCATGCTTTTTGGATTCGGCGGCAAGCCTTGGATTAAGTATGGACGGATACGGCTTGCGGTATAAATACGGCTTGTTCAAGCAGCAGATAGAAGACGGCTTTCAAAAGGAACTGCCGGATAACTGGCAAAGCTATGGTGATCCCTGGTCTGTCAGAAGAGAGGATGAAAAGCTTACCGTATGCTTTGGCGACCAGACGGTCTATGCTGTTCCCTACGACACGCCGGTAATAGGTTATGGCAGGAGCGCTGTAAATACCCTGAGGCTTTGGCAGGCTGAGCCTGCAAAAGTCTTTGATTTTGAGCTGTTTAACGAGCAAAAATATGATCTGGCAGTGATTGAAAGGGACAATGCAGAAGCAATAACCAGCCTGCTTTATCCGAACGACAGCACGGATGAAGGAAAGAAGCTGAGGCTTAAGCAGGAATACTTCTTCACTTCGGCAACAATGCAGGATTTAGTCAGGCAGTATAAGAAAAAGCATGGAGATGATTTCAGGCATTTTTCCTCGGAATATGCAATACAGCTTAACGATACCCATCCGGTTGCGGCAATACCGGAGCTTATAAGGCTCTTAACGGAGAACGGAACAGGCTTTGAACAGGCTTTAAGGATTGCCGGAGAAGCCTTTGCCTTTACAAACCATACCATAATGGCCGAGGCAATGGAGAAGTGGAGTGTCCCCTTGTTTAAGGAAGTTCTGCCCCATGTCTATGAGTATGTGGCAATGATAGATAACGCTCTGAAGGGGGAGCTTGTATTAAAGGGTATTACCGGCACAGAGCAGGAAAGGTATCTGATAATTAGTGACAATACCATACACATGGCAAGGCTTGCGGTGTTTGTGTGCCATTCAACCAACGGTGTTGCAGGGCTCCACACCGAAATACTTAAGAAGGATGTATTGAAGGAGTGGTACGGACTATATCCGGAGCGCTTCAATAACAAGACCAACGGCATTACCCAGCGCAGGTGGCTTGCCCTTGCCAATATGGAATTATCCGAATTTATTACCGGCTATATAGGGAAGTCGTGGATTACACAGCCCGAAAGACTGAAGGAGCTTGAGCCCCTTGCGGATGACAGGGGGGCTGTGAAGGAGTTCTGTGACATAAAGCAAATCAAGAAAAAACAGCTTGCAGAGTATATTTTAAAGAAGGAAAATGTAAGGCTTGATCCGGGGTTCATATTCGACATACAGATAAAAAGGCTGCATGAATATAAGAGACAGCTGCTTAACGCATTCTCAATTCTGGATATATACTTCGGCCTTAAGGACGGCAGAATAGCTGATTTTTATCCGACTGCCTTTATCTTCGGAGGAAAAGCCGCTCCGGGATATTACAGAGCTAAGGCTATTATAAAGCTAATTAGTGAGATCGCCGGGATGATAAATAACGATCCCGAGGTTTCGGATAGACTGCGTGTGGTATTTGTATCCAATTACAATGTATCCTATGCAGAAAAGCTCATCCCTGCCGCAGACATATCGGAGCAGATATCAACCGCAGGAACGGAGGCCTCAGGCACCGGGAATATGAAGTTTATGCTGAACGGAGCGGTGACCTTAGGCACCTATGACGGGGCCAATATTGAGATAGCAGAGCATGCCGGTGAAGAGAACAATTATATATTCGGCGCAAGGGTCCGGGAGCTTGAAAGGCTTAAAGACAGCTATAATCCCGTAAAGCTTTATGAAGAAACGCCAGGAATTAAGAGGGTTCTGGATGCACTTACAGACGGAACGCTTAGCGATAACGGTACAGGGATGTTTGGCGAGCTTTATAATTCGATACTGAAGGGTGCAAGCTGGCATAAACCGGATCATTATTATCTGCTGCTTGATTTCCTGCCATATGTCAAGACAAAGCTTAGGGCTAATAGGGATTATAGTGACAGGTATCTGTTCGGACGAAAAGGCTTAATTAATACAGCTAACGCAGGCAGCTTTTCAAGCGATATAACCATAAGTCGTTATGCTGAGGATATATGGGGACTGCAGTAAAAAAGATATAACCTCTTAATATGACTATACCTTTTTGAGATGAAATATAATGCTTGCAGCATATTATCAGGGACATCCCTGACAGCCTGGGATCGGCTTATCAGCCGTATATCAGTATATAAGCAGGCTGATTAGCTAATATATCGATTAAATCAATTGTTAAGTATACCTATATAAAAGTGCGCCCGAGGGACGCACTTTAATAATTTAACCTTTATTTCTGGGCATCATCTTTCTCAGCATTTCAAACTGCATTTTTTCCTTGGGCGACAGGTTCTTTGTGAGTATTTCAATCATAATGTCACTTTCGTCCTTTGTGAATGTAAGATTATCCTCCTTCAGTCTCTTGTTAGTAGATACTATCAGCGGTATCAGTTTATCCATTGACTTTCCTTCTGCTTCCTTAACCAGATCAAGCAGTATGGCAAGCTTTCTGGGATCTATGTTCCGGATCTTCGGATTATTGGTCCAGGAGGTATCGGCCATTCTTTCACTCCCATTATTCTGTTTTCTTGTTATCATCATATGACATAGACTGAAAAAGCATACTCAGGTTTTTAAAGGTTTCCATCTGTTCGGGAGGAATCATATCCTTAAGCATTTCCATCATATTATCAGTGCCATCTACGGGATTCTCAGAATCGGAAGCCTCGGGGCCGCAGGTCTGAGGCCCATTGTCGGAAGCATCAGTGCTCCGGCCTTCGGGTTCACGGGAATCGGAGGAAAAATCATGGCCGGAAGAGCCTTCAGAGGCATAGCCTTCACCATCTCCGGAGGCCTCATGGGTAAATTCGCTGAATTCCTGCATGGCCTTCATGGCAGCCATATAGGTGTTATACATGTCAAACATTCGCTTCGCATTGAAGATGCTTAAAATCCTGTCCACAATTTCCTGTTCCTTTTTATTGCATTTAGGCCGGATGCTGTTCAACATTGCCTCAAGGTCAACCTTGCGGCCTTCATAATTACAGGCTGACATCGAACCTGAATTAAAGCAATATAAACAATCCATGAATTCATAAAACCCAAGCAGCAGGCAGATGAACGATTGGGCAGATGAATCCACATATGGCATGGCAGCCTTTAACAGCTCCATATTGTGGTTCAGGATATTTTCCCCCATAGCTCCCCCATATGCGTATTCATTACAGTATATTCATGGGGGAAATAATAATGCAATACTGTTATGAAGGATAATTCAGCATGTTGTCGTCTATGACATAAAGAACATTATTCAGATATCTTCCTGCATAAAATTTTGCCAGGTTTAAGTCCATGTCTGAATAATTGCCGCAGCCTTCCGGCGTGGCACCCGGTATTTCTCCCTCATAATCGCGGATGAATTCAAACATTTCAGTCAGCAGCGGAACGATATCCGCAGATTTATAATCTCCTGCAAGCAGCAGATAAAAGCCGGTACGACAGCCCATTGGACCGAAGTAGATTATTTTATCTTCATAATCCCTATGGTTTCGAAGATAAGTAGCGCCAAGATGCTCTATTCCATGAATATCACCGGGCATCATGACCGGCTCATAATTCGGCCGTGTCATTCTGATATCAAAGGTGGTAATAACCTCACCTCCGACCTTATCCTTTCTTGACACATACACACCCGGCAGAAGCCTTGTGTGGTCTATAGTAAAACTGGCAATTGGTTTCATACAATCCTTCCTTTCCGATATAACTTACCATCCGGCGGAGCCGAGCGCTTGCAGTATGAGCTTCACAACGGGGAGCGGGCGCTTGCAGTGTGAGCTTCACAACAGAGGGCGGGCGCTTGGAACGCGAGCTTCACAACGAGGAGCGGGCGCTTGGAACGCGAGCTTCACAACGAGGAGCGGGCGCTTGCAGTGTGAGCTTTACAACGGAGAGCCGAGCGCTTGTAACGTGAGCTTCACAACGGGGCTTTATTATATAATATATTTATAATATAATATCACATTTCTTTGCAATATAGTATATCGTTCATTATAAGCTTTATCAGTACCGACAATACATCGATTTTGCCGTCAGATATCAGCAGCCCTGTGCTATGATAAAAGAATGTACAGGTTACGTGTAATTCCCGGGTATCGATTTACGAATAAATCAGAAGCGGGAAAGCGCCGATGCATCTTTATTATTCCGGGGTTGACAAAGCCTGCATTATTCGTCATGATATACATAGCATTTTAATAAGAGACGGCCAGGTTATGGAATGATACATGTCGGATATGGAGCATGGCAAACCTGGTTTAAGAGAAGGATGGATATTATTGTACGACGGAATTATTTTTGATTTGGACGGCACACTGTGGGATTCCACCGAGCAGGTGGCAATGGCCTATAATAAGGTGTTGGAAAGGCATCCGGAGGTTACGGACCAGGTAACATCCGATAAGATCAGAGGGCTGTTTGGCCTGCCCCTGGATGAGATTGCAGTAAGGCTTTTTAAAAGTGTTTCTCCGGAGCATGCACGCAAGGTTATAGTGGAATGCTGCGATTATGAAGTTGAACTCCTTGCATTAACGGGAGTTGATGTATACGAAGGCCTGGAGGAAACGCTTAAAAAGTTGTACAAAAAATATAAGCTGTTTATAGTAAGCAACTGTCAGGAGGGGTATATTCAGTGCTTTTTTAAGATACACCCCCACCTGGAGCAATATTTTACGGATTATGAGTATCATGGGCGGCAAAAGCTGAGTAAGGCGGAGAATATTAAGCTGATTGCAAGCAGGCATAAGCTTGCCTCTCCCGTTTATGTCGGAGATACCGAGGGGGATTTAAAGTCGGCAAGGGAAGCTGAAGTTCCCTTTATACATGCAGCCTACGGCTTTGGTAAAGTCACAGGCTGCGATATGTCCATAGCATCAATCAGGGATTTGCCCGGCCTGCTTGACATTTGCTGATATTGCAATTATATTGTTATAAGCAAATATATATTGGCAGAATAAAAAGCCGGGAAACATAAAAATTATACGAGGATGTGATATCATGCTGGATGGCAAAAAGTCTTTGTTCAGCGGAATGCAGGCGACAGGAACCCTTCATTTGGGCAATTATCTCGGGGCACTTAAGAATTGGGTTGAATTGGAGGACGAGTATGAGACCTTTTATTGTGTAGTGGATCTGCATTCCATTACCATAAGGCAGGATCCCGCCGAGCTTCGGCGCAAGGCAAGGTCCCTGCTTACACTTTACATTGCCGCAGGTTTAAATCCCGAGAAGAATTGTATATATTATCAGTCGCATGTTTCGGCTCATGCGCAGCTAAGCTGGATATTAAGCTGCTTCACATATATGGGTGAGCTGAACCGGATGACGCAGTTCAAGGACAAGGCGGCCAAGCATGTCGGTAACATTAATGCAGGGCTTTACACATATCCCGTACTTATGGCGGCTGATATACTGCTGTTCCAGTCTGATATCGTTCCGGTAGGCGTTGATCAGAAGCAGCACATAGAATTAACAAGGGACATAGCAGAAAGATTCAATGCAATATACGGCGATGTATTTACTATTCCGGAGCCATATATCATGAAGACGGGTTCCAAGATTATGAGCCTTCAGGAACCGGAAAAGAAGATGTCCAAATCGGATGAGAATGTCAATGCAACAATATTCCTGCTGGATGATACAGATACCATAATCCGCAAGTTCAAAAGAGCCGTCACTGATTCCGGCAATGAAATACTCTACCTTGAAGATAAGCCGGGTATAAAAAACCTTATTGAGATATACAGTATTGCAACAGGAAAGGCTATAAAGGATATTGAGATTGAATTTGACGGCAGGGGTTACGGAGAGTTTAAGCTGGCAGTTGGAGAAGCCGTTGCGTCAATGCTTAAGCCCATTCAGGAGAGATATAATCAGCTGGGTCAAAATAAGGATTATATTGACGGCATAATCAAGACAAATGCAGAAAAGGCTGATTATTACGCCAATAAGACCTTGCGCAAGGTGCAAAAGAAGGTTGGCTTCCCTGAAAGAATCAGGTAAATACAAGGTTGTTTTAGATTAAAGACAGACAGTGACTTGTAAAGTATAACAGATGGAGAAGATCAAGTATGAAGATAGTTTTTCTTGAAGCAAATACTCTTGGTGAAGATGTAGATCTGTCATGTTTTAATGAGTTTGGCGAGGTGGTCATATACCCGCAGTCCGAACCCGCATACAATGCGGAGCGAATAATTGATGCGGATATAGTTATCGTCAATAAGATACCCATAAATGAAGGTATACTTAAGAATGCGGAGAAGGTGAAGCTCATATGCCTGACTGCAACTGGTACCAATGTAGTTGATTTTAATTATACGAACAGCAGAGGAATTACTGTTACCAATGTCAGGGGCTATTCTACCCAGTCCGTAATTCAGCATACCTTTGCGCTGCTCTTTTATGTTTACGAGAAGCTTTCTTATTATGATTCATATGTAAAGTCCGGTGAATACACCCGTTCGGACATTTTTTGCCATTTCGATGTCAAGTTTAATGAGCTTTACGGTAAAACATGGGGCATCATCGGCCTTGGCGAGATTGGCAGAGGAGTGGCAAGGGTGGCGGGCATGTTTGGCTGCAGAGTCATTTATTACTCAACCTCAGGACGCAACAGCAATTCTGAATATGACCGGGTGGATCTGGACACCCTGTTGTCTCAATCGGATATCATATCCATACACGCACCGCTTAACGATGCCACCAGAGGGCTGATAGGAGAGGAACAGCTTAGAATGATGAAGAAGAATGCGGTGCTTCTGAACCTCGGAAGAGGCCTGATTGTCGACGAGCATGCGCTTGCCAGGGCCCTTAAGGAGGAATGGATAGGTGCCGCAGCACTGGACGTGCTTTCTGCAGAGCCGATGAATGAGGACAACCCTCTCCTGGATATCAAGGACAGCACGAAGCTTATTATCACGCCCCATATAGCATGGGCTACGGTAGAGGCACGGCAGAGGGTGAGCGATGAGGTATATAAGAATATAACAGCCTTTCTTAACAATGAGGAGAGGAACGTTGTAAGGCAATAATATATAAAGATTACATCAGCAATTATATATTAAAGATAGATGTAAAGATAAAGATAGATGAAAAGATAAAGGCAGAGATAAAGGCAGAGATAAAGGCAGAGATAAAGGTAGAGATAAAGGTAAAGGGATGCATAAAAGCCATATGATAATCAAGCTTTAGAGCATCCCTTTTTATAATTGATCCGGCGGCCGTTCACCGCCTTATGAACAGTTTATTTATGATCAGGCCTTACTCCATCTTGGCCTCGTTCCATTTATCATTATATAATGTTTCAATCTCAGCGCCAAGGTAGCGGTAGGTTTTGCACCTGTTAAGCACGGACTCATCGGGAAATGCTACCGGACTGTCCTTGATATCCGGGTCCGTAATCATCTCACGTGCAGCCTTATTAGGCGTTGAATAGGTGATATATTCAAAATTTTTGAGAGCTATCTCAGGATCGCACATGTAGTTGATAAAGGCTTCGGCATTTTCCTTGTTGCGGCAGTTTTTAGGTATAACCCATGCATCTATCCATACATTGGAGCCTTCCTTGGGGACTACATATTCCAGGTCTGAATTTTCCCTTTTCGTATAAATTGCTTCTCCCGAATATATAACGCCGAGAGCTGCCTCTCCTCCGATCATCTTATCTCTGACCTGATCCACCACATAGGCCTGGACAAGAGGATATTGAGCCTTAAGAAGGGCTTTTGCCTCCTCAAGCTCTGTTACCGAGGTTGAATTAAGATCATATCCGAGATAGGTGAGAGCAATACCGAAAGCATCCCTGACGCTGTCAATCATTAGGATGTCTCCTGAATATTTTTCGTCAAAGATGGCTCCCCAGCTGTCAATCGGTTCATCCACCATGGTCTTGTTATATAAGATGCCTAAAGTTCCCCAGCAGTAGGGTACACTGTATTTATTGCCGGGATCAAACTCTTCGGCACTTTTTAAATATACCGGATCTATGTTTTTGATGTTGGGAATATTGTCGTAATTTAATTCTGCCAATAATCCTTCGTCAATCATTTTCTGTATCATGTAATCCGACGGGCATACCACGTCATACCTTACAGCGCCTGCTTCTACCTTAGGGAACATTTCCTCGTTTTGCTCAAACTCGTCATAGACGACCTCTATACCTGTTTCTTTTTCAAACATAACACGTACTTCGGGATCCATGTATTCTCCCCAGTTGTAGACATACACCTTCTCCTTGTTATTTTTTGCACAGCCGGCAAAGCTTGCGGCAAGGAGCAAAAGTAAAGTTGAAACAATAAGCCATTTTTTCATTTATCAATCCTCCATACCCTATAAATTATTAGATGTTTTTATATATTAAATTCTTTATATATTGATTTTTTGTATAATTAATTATTTCATATGCTATATTCTTTTATCTGCCATTCCGGGATTGCTTCCAGGCCTTTTTACTGCCGGTTTCTTATCAGCACTCCTGCGGTTTATGAAGATCAGAAGCAGAAGCACTGTAATAAACATCAGCGTAGACAGGGCATAAATCTCAGGCTTGATGCCCTTTCGCACCTCGGTATATATCTTGGTGGACAGGGTATTGATGCCGGGCGCCTTGGTAAAATGCGTAATTACAAAGTCATCAAGCGACATGGTAAATGCCAGAAAGAAGCCGGAGATCACACCAGGAAAAATATCCGGCAGAATAACCTTGAAAAAAGCATATGACGGCGATGCACCAAGATCCAGAGCTGCTTCGAAGGTATGGGGGTTAAGCTGCTTTAGCTTTGGCATTACGCTTAATATTACATAAGGTATATTGAATGTTATATGGGCAATGAGCACGCTCACAAATCCCAGTGCAAATCTCATAGCAATGAATACCAGCATAAGGGATATTCCTGTAACTATGTCCGCATTCAGCATGGGAATGTTGGTAATCGCCATCAGTATGGTGCGGGGAGTTTTCTTCATCCCGTTGATGGCAATAGCTGCTGCGGTCCCGATTATTGTTGCAATCAATGCCGATAACAAAGCTATAATTAAAGTGGTATACAAGGCGTTCATTATTTCCTCGTTTTTAAACAGCTCCTGATACCAATGCAGTGTAAAGCCGCCCCATTTTGATCTGGACTTAGAACTGTTAAAGGACAGCACTATCAGAATCAGGATTGGAGCATATAAAAACAGGAGTATTATTGCCACATAAAAGCGTTCGAACAATCTTTTTACCATATGCTGCTGCCCTCGCTTTCCTTATCATATTTGGACACTATAGCCATACTTATCAGTATAAATATCATAAGCACCAGTGACAGTCCGGAACCCTCGTTTCTGTTCCCGAGCCTGAATTGCTGCTCGATTACGTTGCCGATAAGGACTATCTTGCTTCCACCCAGAATGGTTGATATGACGAAGGTCGTCAGTGCAGGTACGAATACCATGGTAATACCGCTTATTATTCCGGGCAGGCTTAAGGGCAGTATGATTTTTATAAAGGTCTGCATCGAATTTGCTCCGAGATCCCTTGCCGCATTAATGATATCCCGGTCAATTTTAATGAGGACATTATATATTGGAAGCACCATAAACGGCAGGAAATTATAAACCATACCAAGTATTATTGCCCCGGGAGTATTAATAATATTAAGAGGTCCAATTCCCAGAAAGCTTAAGAGCTTGTTAAGCACTCCGGTACGCTCCAGTATATTTTGCCACGCAATTGTCCGCAGGAGAAAATTCATCCACATCGGCAGAATGATAATCATAACAATAAAGCTGTTGCTCTTCATCTTTATCTTATTAAGTATGAGAGCCAGCGGGTATGCTAAAAGCAGGCATATTATCGTACTTATAAGGGATAATTCAAGCGCCAGAAGCAGCGCCCTGCGGTTGATTGGGTCCGATATAAGCAGGAGGTTCTTTATTGTAGCAGCCCCGTCCTCGGTAGTTATTCCATAATATACTATAAGGATAAGGGGTAAAATGATAAAACCTGCCATCCAAAGCAAATATGGCATAGAAAGCCATGTTGTCTTCTTGATCTTAAGAGAATGATGACCGGCTTCGCCGTTAAGCCTTTTGGCAGGTTTATTGACCTGTGTTACATCCTTCATAATAACCACCTCTTGCCAAGTGATATTTCCGCTCCGGAACAGGGTTTATTCTTCAATAATCACAGCTTCTTCATCCTCTGATTCCGGCTTATTCATGATTTGAATATCGAAGGGGTCCACCTTAATTCCGACTGCATTGCCGACAGGGACCAAATCTGTAGAGTGTACAAGCCATTCATAACCGTTGGCCATCACATCCATCTCATAATGGACACCCTTGAAAAGAAGAGAGGTGACCACACCCTGTATTGTTCCCTCTTCAGGCTTTACCAGATCAATATCCTCAGGCCTTATAACTACGTCAACAGGCTTGTTCCTTCCAAACCCGGTATCGACGCAGGGAAAGTTGGTTCCCAATATGTTGACAAGCCTGTCCTCCACCATTGTGGCAGGTATTATATTGCTGTCGCCAATAAAATCTGCCACAAACGCATTCGTAGGCTCGTTGTATATATCCTCCGGAGTTCCTATCTGCTGAATATATCCCTGATTCATGACGACTATTGTGTCCGACATGGTCAGCGCTTCTTCCTGGTCATGGGTCACATATATAAAAGTAATACCCAATTCGTTTTTCAGACGGATAAGCTCGTACTGCATATCCTGCCTGAGCTTAAGATCCAGCGCACCCAGAGGCTCATCCAGCAGCAGCACCTTGGGCTCATTAACTATAGCTCTTGCAATTGCTATCCTTTGCTGCTGTCCGCCGCTTAAGGAATCCGGCATACGGTTTTCAAAGCCCTCAAGATTCACCAGCTTCAGGGCATATTTAATCTTATCATTAATATAAGCTTTGCTTTTCTTTTTTATCTTCAGGCCGAAAGCGATATTCTCCGCTATGGTCATATGGTTAAAAAGAGCATATTTCTGGAATACCGTATTAACCTGACGCTCGTTGGGGGGAAGCTTTGTGATATCCTTTCCTTCAAATATCACCTGTCCCTTGTCAGGGGTTTCAAATCCCCCGATAATCCTTAGGGTGGTAGTTTTACCGCATCCTGAGGGACCAAGTAATGTAAGGAATTCATTCTCCCGTATATACAGGTTCATCTCATCAAGAACGACAGTGTCGCCGTAGCTTTTCGAAATGTTCATTAGATTGATTAATTTGTTGTTGGTCATGGACATTTCTCCTTTAACATATGTTAAAAGCTTGGTGGTGTGGATACCCAAAGCAGGGTTGCTCCCGTCCTTTCCGAAGCAGTGATGTAATGCTTCTTGTTAGCCGTAAAGTAGAAGGATTCGCCTTTTCGTACCTTATAGGAGCGGCTGCCTATAATAAGCTGTATACTGCCGCTGATTATATATCCGAATTCTTCACCCTCATGAGGATTATCCGGATATGTCGAGCCACCCGGATCCAGAGTAAGCAGGATCGGTTCCATTATGTTCTTTTGCGCATTTGGAATAATCCACTTAACGGTGTTTTTCAGCTCGGTATCATATTTTTCGAAATAATCCGCTTTCTTGAATACCACCTGTTCGGAGGATGTACCGCTGAAAAACTCCTCCAGATTGGTCCCCAGGCACTGCAGTATATCCATCAGGGTTGCTATCGAAGGAGAGGTCAGATTCCGCTCAAGCTGCGAGATAAATCCCTTGGATAGTTCGGCCCTGTCGGCCAGCTCTTCCTGGGTAAGGCTTTTTTGTATTCTCAGCTCCTTGATCTTTGATCCGATATCCATAAATCACCCGCGCAGCGTGCGAACACGCTTTCCGTAATTCTTAATCATAATAAACTTTAAGTTTAGTGTTGCTAAACAAACGACAATATCCATTATACATACTATTTCCGATTTGTCAATAAAAAAAATAAGCAATACTGTAGCTTTTAATTACAGTATTGCTCTTATATATTAATCTTATCTATTAGGCCGATATATTGATATTTTACCTGTCCAAATGCGTATTCCGGCCTGTTTTATCTGCCTCTGTAAAAATCCTTTATATAATCAAGCCTGGAGCTCATTCCCATTATGAGATGATCCAGAAGGGTTACGGCAACCATGGATTCTACAACCACCACTGCACGAGGGACTATAACAGGATCATGTCTTCCCTTAACGCTTATCTCAATATTCTCTTTATTCTTATTGATGGTGTGCTGCAGCCTGGCTATGGATGGGGTAGGCTTTATGGCAGCACGCAGTACGATTTCAAAGCCATCACTGATACCGCCTGCAATTCCTCCTGCATGATTGCTTAATTTTGCCAGCTTTCCGGTTCCGTCATAATAAAAGGAATCATTGTTTTCGGAGCCTGTATGCTGTGCAGATGCAAAACCGTCGCCTATTTCCACTCCTTTAACCGCCCCTATTGACATTACAGCCTTGGCAAGATCCGCATCCAGCTTATCGAATACAGGCTGTCCTATGCCTGCGGGCATTCCGGTTACTATGCATTCGATAATTCCGCCCACCGAATCGTTTTCATTCAGCTTCTGCATAACATATTCCTCGGCCATTGCAGAAGCTTCCGGATCAGGCATGAAGAAGGGGCTGGTTATGGTAAAGTCCTTACGGCATTTTTTATAATCTATGGTGACCGGTCCAATGGATTTGGTATATGCATAAACCGTAACCCCTAATTCCCTGAGTAGTGCAGATGCTATTGCACCTGCGGCAACCCGGCCGATTGTCTCTCTCCCGGAGGAGCGGCCGCCTCCCCTGTAGTCCCTGAAGCCGTACTTCTGATCATATGTATAATCAGCATGCCCGGGACGATAGTAGGAAGCTATCTCCGAATAATCGGAGGAACGCTGGTTTTCATTATGGACAACAATTGAAATCGGAGTGCCTGTTGTTCTTCCTTCAAATACTCCTGAGAGTATGGAAACCTTGTCCTCTTCCTTTCTGGGAGTGGAGTATTTTGTCTGTCCGGGCTTTCTCCTGTTAAGAAAGGCCTGGATATCGCTTTCATTAAGTGGAAGGCCTGCCGGACAGCCGTCTATGACAACCCCGATACCCTTACCGTGGGATTCACCCCAGGTAGTTATTATAAAGCTTTTGCCGTATGTGGATCCTGACATTTCTATCACTCCGTTCCATAATCTATACCGAACTGCTAGCGTAAGCTTATACATAGTATATAGGATAAGATGCAGGGATTCAACAAATTTATTATAAGGCTTTAAGTTCAATTGCCTTGAATTGCCTTGCAGCCGGCAAGGCTTAATCATTACATATGCCGGACAATTGACATTTGGAGATTAATCATCATATATTGGATTGACAATTATTTTTTGGGGCAATAATGGATAGTCAATTCCTTAATCCGGATAATAAGGATTTTTTATATTCTAAAAGACGAGATAGAAGCAGCTTAACCGGAGCTGATCAGGAAGCTGATGCAAAAAGGGATGAGGACCTGATAATTGAGGACAATACTGTATATGAAATTGACAGGGAATGTTATGAAAGGCTGAAGGGCAGAAAAAGAAGGAAACAGAGTTGAGATAATAAGATAAAAAGCTGCGATATACGCAGCTTTTTGTTTATAGATTCTAATGGTTTCTGAACGTGGAGAGGAAGTTTATCTTAGAAGAAGCCCCCACCATTTCCACAGCAGCAGAGAAGGATGAGTATCAAGAAGATAATGCCGCAGCCATTATCGTCCCGACCACAGTCTCTTCCTCCTAAGAAGCCGTTGTGATTGCCGTTACAACAGCATGCGAGTATGATGATAAATAGAATTAATGTACCGCAGTCATTGAAACCACCTACGCCGCTGTCGCAATGTGTTGCTGCTAAATCGCTCATAGTGTTCCTCCTAATATTAATTACAATGTATCATATGAAGCAACGCTTGACTGATTTCCTGTTTTATATGAAAAATGTAATGAATATTGTAGCCGAGGAGACACTAAAGCCGGAAAATTGTGCTATAATATGATTAGAATAAAAGCTTATATTCAACGGCTTTAGTTCAACAAGCTGTGTATAAATTTATTGCGTGTACTGAAAGGAGATAAAAAATGGTGCAAAAACTAAAAAATATTGAGTATGCCAAAATATTAAAGCTGGAGGAAGAGCTGACAAACCAGCCCGGGCAAATAATCAGCAAGACGCTGGTGCAGAATAAAAATGTCAGTCTCACATTATTTTCATTTGATAAGGGAGAGGAGATAAGCAGCCATACATCGGAAGGAGATGCAATGGTAACCGTACTGGATGGAACAGGCAGGTTTACCGTAGGAGAGGAAGTATTCATCTTAAACAAGGGAGAAACCCTGATAATGCCGGCCGGCATTCCCCATGCGGTATACGGGGAGGATAAGTTTAAAATGCTTCTGACTGTTATATTTTAAATAGTAATAATATAATTTATAAATTCTTGCTTTAGATAATTGTATTTTCAGTATATCCAATGGCAATTAATGTTGTGGAAGAAATGAAGGATTCTACAATTTTAATTGTCATTTTTCCATATTAAAGAAATTATTTTCATGATATTATTCACTCATGATAAGTTTTACATGTTTAGGGAGGAGAATAATTATGATGAAATTTATCCTATGCATATTGGTAATGGCCCTTTTGCTTCAGGGTTGTGCGGGGGGAAGCAAAAGCGGCAATGAGGATACGGGCTCCGGAAGTGCTGATTCATCGCATGAGGATGATAGTGCGGCAGATCCTACACCGACACCGGAGCCCGCACCCACACCCGAATCGACGCCTGAACCGGAGCCGACTCCGACACCTGAGCCTACACCCAAACCGACACCCAAGCCAGAACTGGTAATTCCACTGACAACCAACGACAGCGGCAAGGTGCGAATTCAAACCGCATCGTACAGTAAGGATCAGCCGTATAACAGCTATGTAATCAGTTCAATTAAGGGTGAAAATGTGGTGCTTGATCCCTATTCTATGCCGCCGAAAAAACTAGTGGATTTCAATCCTGTTGCAATTGTAAATACTCATGAGCATTACGACCATAATGATAAGATATTTACCGAATCATATGACTGTGAAATAATAAAATATGAAAAAGGCGAGATTAAAACGAATGATTTCAACATTTATACCGTATATGGCCTGCATAAGGGCGATGATCCCGAGAAGACCATAGTAAACTACATTGCGGTGGTGGAGGTTGACGGATTAAGAATCGCCCATATGGGGGATATTGGGCAGACATATCTTACTGAAGAACAGCTTGATGAAATAGGTGAAATTGATATAGCCTTTATGCAATTTGAAAACAGCTATTCTGCCATGAGCCTTGATAATGAGAAGGGCTTCAAGTTAATTGAACAGTTAAATCCTAAGATAATAATTCCGACTCACTATTCGAAGAAGGCACGGCTTGTTTTGGAGGAAAAATACGGGCCTATAACCGAAGTGGAGAATATCCTGGAGATAACTGCAGAAGATCTGCCTCAAGAGCATTTGAGCGTGTATATTATATTGAATAAGCATAAATACGTTTAATATCGCCGGCCCCATGACTGCAGCATATGAATTTTATTATCTGCAAGCTAATATTTTACAACAAGCCTGCCATTTAGTATAATTATATTAATTATAATGAATGGCAGGTGTTTTTATGCTCTATACGATTGGCAGCACATACTATTCAGGGTATGTTTTTAAAGTTTTTGTGACTGAGGATAAGGAACTTCTAAAGCTGGAGGAAGCCTCAGATTATTATAAGATTATACATATAAAAACAGGAGCATGTCATTTTATTTTAAACCAAAAGGATTATGTAGTTACAGGAAGCTATGCCCTGCGGCTGAATGATCTGGACAGAATCAGTTTTCTTGAATCATCGGGACTGAATGTCAGAATTGTTTTTTTTCAGCCGGAAATAGTTAATTCAAAGCTGACTGTAGGCGTGATAAATGATCCGAATACCAGGCTTTCGCAGACAGATAACCAGGATATGTATTATCTGGAGCAATTTCAGCATCGTGTTCCCGATAGTGACAAGCTGATACAGCTTTCGGCTATGGATACGGCCATAATGGAAGAAAGAATGGAAAAGCTTAATGAGCTGCTGACCAGGCAGGATACGAGCTTTTGGCCCTGTCGAAGCCGTTCTTACTTATTTGAGATTCTGTTTGCACTGGTCAGGCAGGAGACACAGTCAGAGGGTGTTGCGGGGGGATATTCCACCGGACAATCCGAGCTGGCCGTTTCCGTTATATATTATCTGCAAACCTGCTATAACAGGAAAATCACAATTGATAATCTGGTTGAGGAATTTCATACGAATCGGACAACTCTGCAGACGGAATTTAAAAAGTATACGGGCCAGTCGATTAATCAGTTCCTGGTTCAGCTTCGCATAAACATGGCAGCTAAGCTGCTCAGGGACACCGCTCTTTCACTAAAGGAAATATGCGACAGAACAGGCTTTAGCGATGTCAGCTATTTCAGCAAGGCATTCAGGGCTAAGTTGAATATTACACCTTCGGGATATAGAGAGGTCCATAAAGCTTAATAATTTCGCCAGGCGAAATTATTAAGCTTGGCATAATAATTAATTATTAATTAAGCTTGGCGTAATAATAAATTGTTACGCTTTATTATACCATGGACATTTTTTCGCCGTGAGAACCAGTATATTTGAAAAGTTTATGGAATAGGATTATAAAAAAGCATGGAGTGCATGCGGCAAATGGGGAAGGGCAATACAATCCAGATCATAGTGCATTGCAGCAAGTATGAAGAAAGGCAGAAAGCTATGGAGAATCTGGGACGCATCAAGTACAAGCTCCCGATGATTGATGCATATGTAATGGAGGTGGATGAGAGCCAACTCGAATATATCAGGTCACTGGAGGGACTCATAAGCATAGAACTTGATACACACATAACAGCTCAGATGAACCGTGTGTGTGACATTATAGAAAGCGGTTGGGCATATGAGCAGGGAATATACGGACAGGGTGTGGGCGTAGCCATATTGGATACGGGGATAAGCCTGCACAAGGATTTTATAGAAGGCGGTAACAGAGTTATCGCCTTCGAAGATTTTATTGACGGGAAAAAGGAACCCTACGATAACAACGGCCATGGCACGCATGTAGCCGGGATCATCGGAGGAAACGGATACTCCTCCAAGGAAAAATACAAAGGAGTTGCTCCCGAATGCAATATAATAGCCGTTAAGGTCCTGGACCACAGGGGGGACGGCAATATATCCGATGTTTTGGCCGGCCTTCAATGGATTATAGACAACAGAAAGAAATACAATATACGTGTGGTTAATATCAGTGTAGGTACCTCGTCAAAGGACAGCCTGGATGAGAATTCTCTGCTGGTTCAGGGAGTTAATGCGGTATGGGACAGTGGGGTAGCGGTAGTGGTTGCAGCAGGCAACAACGGCCCCGGTCCTATGTCCATATCCACGCCGGGAATAAGCAGGAAGGTCATAACAGTGGGTTCCTCCGATGATAATATAACGGTAGAGGTATTTGGAGCAAAGACTAAGGATTATTCCGGCAGGGGTCCCACTCCCTATTGTATAAAGAAGCCGGATATTGTCGCACCCGGATCTAATATAGTATCCTGCAATATAAACCGTTATTCCGCGAGGGGGAAAAACGGCTCGGCATCAATAAGTTCGGCAAGAGCGCCAATGATGTATACGGTAAAAAGCGGTACCTCCATGGCAACACCTGTAGTCGCAGGTGCAATTGCACTGCTGATTTCGGCTTGCCCTGATCTGTCAAACCTTGAGATCAAGCTTTGTCTGAGAGATTGCGCAGTAGACCTGGGAATGCACTGGGAAAAGCAGGGCTGGGGCCTTTTAAATGTAAGAAGGCTGATAGATGCGGGCATGAAAATGTCGCATATGCGAACCTTGAAATAAGAAGATTCGAATAATCACTGCTGCTTCATAAAAAATCAAATTAAACTGTTGTCATAAGATAAAGTTGCGCATAAGTTGCGCAACTTTATAAACAAAATGTAATTTATTAGCTTTCATGTTTGTGCAAATTATATATAAAATTTATATTTATAATTTATAAACTGTACATTGACAACAGTTTATTGCAGTGGTATGCTTAGAATATGAACAACCGATTGCGCAGAAGAGAGATGCATTTTATGAATAGCGATAACAGGCATAACGGCTCAAGGAACATAACTATCAGTGATATTGCCAGGGAGTTGAACCTTTCCAAGACAACCATATCAAGAGCTATATCCGGTAAGGGCAGGATTGGGGAGGCAACCCGCAAAAAGATACTGGATTATATCAAGCTTCACAATTATAAGCCCAATGTTATAGCAAAAGGCCTGGCACAAAAGAAGACATTTAATATCGGAGTGATTCTTCCGGCAGATGCCAATTTAACTGAGATACCCTTCTTTCAGAACTGCCTGATGGGTATATGTGAAGCGGCAGCAGGAAGGGATTATGATGTAGTGGTAGCAACCGCTACCGAGGACGATATCACATTTCTAAAGAGGCTTATTGACAACCAGAAGGTGGACGGAATTGTACTGACAAGATCCCTGGTCAATGATTTGCCTGTAAGCTACCTTAAGGAAACAGGAATCCCCTTTGTGCTGATAGGCTCCAATGAAGATGACGAGATAGTACAGATAGACAGCAACCATACCGAAGGCTGCTGTGAACTGACATCAATATTGCTGAAGTCAGGAATTAAGAATATAGCGTTACTTGCCGGCAACCAGAACCATATGGTAAACAGAAGCAGGTACGCCGGATTTTTGAAGGCTTATGAAGACCTGGGTATAGAGGCCGACGACAGTATAATCTTTCCTGACATGAATAATAATATACTGATACAGCGTGCGGTTGGCATCATAATGAGCAAGGGGGCAGACTGCATAATATGCTCGGACGATTATATATGCTCAAGGGCTCTTGCGACACTTGAGGAGGAAGGCTATTCAATACCGAAGGACATAACAATTGCATCCTTTTACAACAGCGTCAATCTTGAAAACCATAACCCGCCGGTTACAGCCTTAAAAATCAATGTTAAGGAGCTTGGTATAACAGCCGGGAAAACCCTTATTAATATGATATCCGGCGAAGGGATTGAGCAAAGGACATGGGTCAATTATGAAATAGCAATCAAGAAGTCAACGAGTTAACAGTGGCACAGCCACAGCAGTTAATACTAAAATCTATTAAAAAGGAGGAGAACTATGAAAAAGAAGCTATTTGCAATCTTCATGATCATGATTATGGTGCTGGCTTCATTTGCTGCCTGCAAGGGCAAGGACGAGGGGAAGGATGACAAAAATAAGACCGGGGACGTGACTGACAGTAAGGATAAGACTGATGATAAGGATGACAAGAAGGATGACAAGAAGGATGACAATAAAGATGTGGCTACTGAGCCTGTGACGCTTACAGTATGGGAGTCCACAGGCGGACCGGACGAATTCATCAAGCAGGCCGGTAAGGCATTTACTGCCAAGTATCCTAATATCACAATTGAATATGTGAATGTTGAATTAGGTGACTCTACAGGACAGATAGCGCTTGACGGACCTGCCGGAGTAGGGCCGGATCTGTTTGCAGCACCCCATGACAAGCTGGGCGAGCTGGTGACGGGCGGACATGTGCTCCCCACAACCAATACAGACGCCGTGAAGAAACAGGTGCTTGCATCCACAGCTAAGGCGCTTACATATGAGGGAACGATGTACGGCTATCCCACATCAGCCGAAACATATGCATTATTCTATAACAAGGCATTAATTTCGGAAGATCAGGTCCCCAAGACCTGGGATGAGCTGGTTGCCTTTTCTAAAGACTTCAATGCTGCCAACAGCGGCAAATATGGTTTCCTGATGGATGTAGGCAATGGATATTACACAATCATATTTACAACAAGCGATAATAACCGCCTGTTCGGACCTGAGGGAACCGACACAACCAATACCAATATTAATTCCGAAGCATCCATTAAAGGCATGGAATTCTTCCAGGGCTTGAGAGAAATTCTGGATGTTCCTGCTGCCGATCTTACCACATCAATTTGTGACGCAGCCTTTACAAGCGGAAATGCGGCTCTGTATATTACCGGCCCATGGAATGTTGCACCCTTCAAGGAGTCAGGAGTAGATTTCGGAGTGGCTCAGCTGCCCAGCCTGCCGGGAAATAGTACACCGGTTGCCTCCTTCTCAGGCACAAGGGCAATGTTCGTATCGGCTTATTCCGATTATCCGGAGGAAGCTGCGTTGTTCGGCGAGTTTTTGATAAGCGATGAGATGCAGCAGCTTAGATTTGATATTACAGGAGCCTTGCCTTCCATTGACATTACAGTTGAAAGCCCTTATGTCGGAGGCTTCCTCAATCAGTTGAACTATGCATTCCCGATGCCTTCCATTCCTCAGATGGGCGCCTTCTGGGATGCCATGAACTCGGCAAGTGCAAATATCTGGGACGGGGCAGATATTAAAACTGAACTGGATGCAGCCAACTCTGCAATATTGGGACAATAGTATAATCATAATTATTTCGAAATACTGTTATCCAAGGATATAGAGGGGTGTTTAATAGACACCCCTCATTAAACATAGACTATTTTCAAAAGGCGGGTGAGAAAATGGGTTTACACATAAAGGATGATGGCTCCTCTCGCGGAAGGATACTTGCATCATCCCTACTGTTCATGGGCCTTGGACATATCCTTTACTTGCGGCAATACCTGAAAGGATTATTATATGCATTATATGAAATCATCTTCCTGCTGCTTCTGCCCGGAATAATATCCAGGCTTAAAGGTATGATTACCCTGGGAGATCCGAAGCCGGAGCTTCCGGTAAAACTTAGAGACCACTCCATATTCATGCTGATTGACGGCGTTGCGGTGCTTGCACTTATATTCCTGTTTGTGGCTGTTTATGCAATCTCTGTCCGAAGCGCGATGAATGAATACAGGGATTATACCGTAGAGAAGAGGTTCAAGACCAATAAGGAATCTATGTCCCGGCTGCTGGGCAAGGCATTTCCCATATTCGGACTGGTTCCGACAGTGGCGCTTATATTGTTTTTTGTTGTGGTACCCCTTGTGTTTTCGGCAAGTGTAGCATTTACCAACTATTCGTCGCCTGCACATATTCCGCCCAATAACACGGTGGACTGGGTCGGAATGGACAATTTTAAGGCCATGTTCGGGGGAGAGGCGGCCTGGACAAGGGCTTTGGGCAGGGTGGCTCTATGGACATTGTGCTGGGCGGTTCTTGCGACATTTACATGCTATTTTGGCGGCATGATTATGGCCGTCGTGCTGATAGATAATAAGATTAAGATAGCTCCTGTTTTCAGAAGCCTCTTCATTCTGCCCTATGCCGTACCTACAGTTGTAAGCATGCTGGTATGGCAAAACCTTTTGAACGGCTCCTTTGGTACGGTTAACCGTACCCTAATGAAAATAGGACTTATTAACTCGCCTATTCCATGGCTGAGTAACGCCTGGCTTGCAAAATTTACGGTTGTACTTATTAATCTGTGGGCGGGCTTTCCGTATTTTATGCTGCTTATAACCGGAACAATGACGGCCATATCCAAGGATGTATTTGAGGCGGCTAAAATAGACGGAGCAAACAGGTTCCAGCTTTTTAAGACGATAACTCTTCCTTTGGTGCTATATCAAACCACTCCGCTTATGATAATGTCCTTTACCCATAATATCAACAACTTCGGAGCTATCTTCTTCCTGACGGGCGGAGATCCAGTGGTTGCGGACTCAACGGTTACTTCTGCAGGGGGAACGGATATACTGGTTACCTGGATATATAAGCTGACTGTTAATCTCTTAAGGTATAATTACGCTTCCGTGCTTGCCGTCATGATCTTTGTGATACTTGCGCCCTTTGCAATATTCCAGTTCAGACGCACCAAATCATATAAGGAGGGTGATCTGTGATGGGCAGAAAAATAATAAGAAGAATAAACCTTATTGTTGTGCTTATAATTTTAGTTATTATTACCCTGGCGGTGCTTTACCCGCTTGTTTATGTTGTAAGCGCCGCATTTTCACCCGGCAATTCCATAGCTTCACTGAATATCCTGCCCTTTGGCGACGGGTTTACCTTTAAGCACTTTATCCACTTATTCACTAAGACGGATTATCTTATATGGTTTAAAAACACATTTATCATAGCAGCCAGCACCTCGTTTCTTACCATGCTTGTGGCCTCCCTTGGCGCATATGTGTTTTCAAGGTTCAACTTTACCTTTAAGCGCAGTATGATGCTTTCTATGCTGATACTGCAGATATTCCCTTCCTTTGTAGGGATGATAGCAATATATGTGATACTGCAGAGGATAGGAGGCTTTAATCAGCTCTGGGGGCTTGTGCTGGTCTATCTTGCGGGCAATATACCTTATAATACATGGCTGGTTAAAAGCTATATGGATACAATACCAAAGAGCCTGGATGAGTCTGCAAGGATTGACGGGGCCAACCATTTCAGGATATACAGAAAGATAGTTATGCCGGTTGCCAGGCCAATCATAACATTCCTGGGTATTACGAGCTTTACCGCTCCCTGGATGGATTTCATATTCCCTAAGATGGTACTTCGTTCGGCGGATAAAATGACGCTGGCTCTGGGCTTGTTTAACTTTGTAACGGATAAGAAGAATGAATTCACCAACTTTGCTGCGGGCTCTGTTCTTATAGCAATTCCCTTTATCATCTTCTTTGTTATAACTCAGAAAACAATGGTGACATCCTTCGGCAGTGCAGCAGTAAAGGAATAAATAAAGGAGAACGTCATAAGATGGCGATTGAATACAGCTATAATTCCTGTTATTTGATAAAGGATGGCAGGCCATGGTTCCCGATCATGGGTGAAATGCACTATTCCAGATATCCCGCTGAATATTGGAAGGAATCTCTGCTTAAAATGAAAGCAGGCGGAGTGGATGTGGTGTCTGCATATGTTATATGGATACATCATGAGGAAGCAGAGAAGGAATATGATTTCAGAGGCAGCAAGGATCTGAGGCGTTTTCTTTCAGAGTGTGCAGATTGCGGACTCAGTGTGATGCTTCGCATAGGGCCATGGGTGCACGGTGAGGTCAGGAACGGAGGTTTTCCCGACTGGCTGCTGAAGAAGGGCATTCGGGTCAGAACGAACGACCCTGCCTATCTTGAGGAAGTAAAGAGGTATTACAGCGTTATATTCAACCAGGTAAAGGGGCTTCTGCACAAGGACAAGGGCCCGATAATCGGAATACAGATAGAAAATGAGTACGGGCATGTGGGCGGCCTCACAGGCGAAGAGGGTGAAAAGCATATGCGCATCTTAAAGCAGATTGCTTTAGATGCGGGTTTTGTTGTGCCATATTATACCGCCACAGGCTGGGGAGGCGCAGTTACAGGCGGGATGCTCCCGGTTATGGGCGGTTATTGTGATGCCCCATGGGACCAGAGGCTTGATAAGCTAGCCCCAAACGGCAACTACGTTTTCACTTACGAACGCAACGACCACAATATCGGCAGCGATTACGGGCTGGGAGCCGGACTGACCTTTGATTACAGGAAGTATCCCTTTCTTACGGCTGAGCTGGGAGGAGGGCTGCAGGTGACTCATCACAGAAGGCCTGTGGCAAGGGGCAGAGATATAGGCGCCATGTCTTTGGTCAAGCTGGGATGCGGCGTCAATTTGCTTGGATACTATATGTACCATGGCGGCACCAATCCGAAGGGCAGGTTCACCGGTCTTCAGGAATCAAGGGATACGGGCTATCCGAATGATTTGCCTGAGCTATCATATGATTTCAGAGCTCCAATCAGGGAGTACGGCCAGATATCGGATACCTTCAGGGAAATTAAGCTTCTTACCATGTTTATAAAGGACTTTGGAGAGAACCTCTGCAGGATGGAGGCTTATATCCCCGAAGACAACCCGCTAACCCCCGACAACCTGGTGGATATACGTCACAGCATCAGGCATGACGGAGAAAGCGGCTATGTCTATGTCAACAACTATCAGAGAGCATATGAAATGGCCACACATAGGGGTGTAGTTCTAAAGGCTGAAGCAGGGAAAGAAATCATAACCTTCCCTCCTGTAGATATTTATGACGGTGATTATTTCTTCTTCCCCATTAACATGAAGCTCAAAGGGGATCTAATATTAAAATCGGCACTTGCAACCCCTCTATGCGTGCTGGATAATGACATAAAAGCCTATGTTTTCTATACCGACAGGGAGCCGTATTATGACCTGAAGGGCAATCCGGATGGTGTCCGGATTATTACCCTAAGCAGGGAGGATGCAAAAAACGCATGGAAGGTAAGGCTTAATTTCGGATATAAGTCAGAAAATTATTCGGAGTATGAAGCAGAGCATAATGTTGAACATAATGCTCAGAGAAGTATTGAATATAATGTTCAGAAATGTGTTGAACATAATGTTGATAACACTGAAAATAATGTTCAGAAAAACACCGGACATAATGTTCAGAAAAGCACTGGACATAATGTTCAGAAAAGCACTGGACATAATGTTCAGAAAAGCACTGAACATTTGAAAGAACATCTTATTATATGCTCCGATTTTGTACTGCAGGAGGACAGGACACGGCAGCTTTATCTTTACGGGAAGGGTTCCATAAGCTTTAAAATATTCCCGGATCTGCCCGATGCTCCGGCAGGCTTTGTGAAAACCGGAACGGACAATGAGTTTGGAGTATATGAAAAGCTGATTTATACGCCCCATCCGCAGGTTGACTTTATGCTTGTAAAGGAAACCGGGGAAGATGTCAGGACATATGAATTGACGTTAAACCAGCTTGACAGCAATGCAAATGACGTATTTCTCCATATAGATTATGCAGGCGATATGGCAAGGCTTTATCTTGGCGATGAGCTTATAGCGGATGATTTTTATACCGGAACGGGCTGGGATGTAGGATTGAAGCGGTTCGGACTTCCTGACAAGCTTATACTGGAGGTTTATCCCCTTAAGCAGGATGATAAAATCTATCTGGAAAAATGGCCGCCGATGAAGGACGGATTGGCCTGTGCCCTTAATGAGGTGCAGGCGGTACATGAATATATGGTAAGGATTACGGTATAAAATATTAATGGAATAAGGGAGGAGTCTCTTATTCCTTTAATATATGATATTACTGTAAGTTTGTATATGGCATTTCTGAAAGTTGATATATGACGTTATAGAAGGCCAGAGGATAACATTATTAGTATATAAGTAATATTGCTTAAGGCTGTTAGTTGACATTATTGGAGGAGAGGATAATGAGGAGGAAGATATTGCTTGCGGCAGCAGTCGGAATTGTTGTAATACTTGCAGTTATTGTACTTATCCTGCTAAAGGACGCAGGCAGGAAGAAGGACCCCGGGATTTTCGTACGCAAGGTCGAAGGACTTAGTAAGGATTTTATAATGGGGGCTGATGTATCAAGCATCATATCCCTTGAAAAGAGCGGTGTGGTATTCCGTAACGAGAAGGGCGCCGAACAGGATATATTCAAAACCTTGTCAAAGGCGGGGATAAATTATATACGCGTACGAATCTGGAATGATCCGTATAATGCCCGGGGCTTAAGCTACGGCGGCGGAGGGTGTGACCTCGATACTGCTGTACAGATTGGAAAACGTGCTAAAAAATACGGAATGAAGCTGTTGATTAATTTTCACTATTCGGATTTCTGGGCTGATCCCTCAAAGCAGCAGGCTCCTAAGGCATGGCAGGGCTTGAGCATTGACGATAAGGGGGAAGCCCTTTATGATTACACATTAGAGTGCATGACGAAGCTTTTAGATGAAGGTATAGATGTGGGCATGGTTCAGATAGGCAACGAAACAACTAAAGGCTTCTGCGGCGAGAATAACTGGAAGAATATAACGGCGCTTTTTAAAAAGGGAACAGAGGCAGTCAGGAAAGCAGCGGAGAGCAGGGACAAGGATATCCTTATAGCCGTTCATTTTACTAACCCCGAAAATGCCGGGGAATTTGAACGCTTTGCAATGATACTTGATAATTTTGATGTTGATTATGATGTATTTGCCAGTTCCTATTACCCATACTGGCACGGTACACTAAGCAATCTGACCCGGGTACTGAAAAAAATAGCCGATGGATACGGCAAGAAGGTAATGGTGGCGGAAACATCCTACGCATATACATATGAGAATGGTGACGGTCACGGCAACACTATATCGGAGGAAGCGGTTATCACCAAAAACTACCCGATTACGGTACAGGGTCAGGCAGATGCTATAAGGGATGTAATAGCTGCAGTTTCAGAAGCAGGAGATGCCGGTATTGGCGTGTTTTACTGGGAGCCTGCATGGCTTCCGGTACCCGGTGAAACCCTTGAGGAAAGAATGGCATTATGGGAGGAGTACGGCTCCGGCTGGGCTTCCAGCTATGCATCCGAATATGATCCTGCGGATGCCGGCGTGTACTACGGAGGCAGTGCATGGGACAACCAGGCATTGTTTGACTTTGAAGGGAACCCTCTGCCTTCGCTCGATGTATTCAGGTATGTATATACGGGCGCTGAAACCGGGGTAAAGGTGGATGCAATAGACGATGTTATGCTTCGCGTGAGAAAGGGGGATGAAATCCCATATCCAGACAAGGTAACCGCATTGTTTAATAACGGTGACAGGGAGGAGATAAACGTTACCTGGAGTTATGAGGATATCAGCCTTGTTTCGTCCGGAATTATTGGCCAGTACTCGGTTACAGGCAGGGCAAGCCATGGGGAGGACGAGTATTCCATAACCTGCAGGGTCATAATTATGGAGCCGAATTACCTGGAAAACTATAGCTTTGAGGACAGCGACATATCCATGTGGAGGATTGACAACAGGACAACGACCCAGCTTGATATTCAGGACAAGGCGCTGGATGCAAAGACCGGAAATAAATCACTTCATTTTTATTCAACGGACAGGGTTGATTTTACGGTGGAGCAGGAGGTTACCGGCATAAGACCCGGAATGTATAATTTCAGCCTTTCCATACAGGGCGGGGATGCGAAAAATCAGGATATGTATATATATGCCATTGCCGACGGTGTTACTTATGCCGAAGCAACCGATGTGGACGGCTGGGTTAACTGGAGAAATCCCAGGATAGAGAATATCAGGGTTGATAGCGGAAGCATCATCGTGGGTGCATCCATAAAATGTGATCCGAAGGGCTGGGGAACACTGGATGACTTTATTCTGTCCCCGGTTGAGGAATAAAACCAAACCATATGTTAAGGTGGTAAAACTGCTTGTATAACAAGATTTAGAATTAGTTTAATAAGTTTACAAATATATATTGTATATTTTGGCTATACGTATTATAATTGGAATATGGAATATGATCTTGTACAATTCTAAAGGAAACAATTCATATGTTTGCGTCCTTGGAGTTGTATCCTTAGGACTATATCCTTAGGATTGTATCCCATATTCCTTACATATTTAAGGATATTACTTAAGTTTTTGCGGCAAAATTAAATTGTCTTAAATGCCCGTACTAATGGGCATATGAACAGAAAATCAAGAGTTGCCAATAATAAAATAATAAGGAGGAACGAATATGGCTTATTTTAACGTCGGAAAAATCAAATATGAAGGCCCTAAGAGTAAGAACCCCCTTGCCTTCAAGTACTACAATCCGGATGAAGTGGTCATGGGGAAAACCATGAAGGAGCAGCTTCGGTTTGCTATGTCCTACTGGCACACCCTGACATATATGGGAAGGGATCCGTTCGGCGGCGAGCTAATGCATCGTCATTGGGATGATACCAAGGATGATATGGCCAAGGCTAAGGAAAGAGTGCATGCAGCATTCGAGCTTATGGAAAAGCTTGGAATACCCTTCTTCTGCTTCCATGATGCGGATGTAGCACCCAGGGATCAGAACAATCTTGAGGAGACTAATAAAAGACTGGATGAAATTGTTGAAGTCATCAAGGAAGAAATGGCCCGTACCGGCATCAAGTGCCTGTGGGGAACCACAAATGCCTTTGGCGATGACAAGTTTGTCCATGGCGCCGGAACAAGCTGCAATGCGACGGTATTTGCATATGCTGCTGCTCAGATTAAGAAGGCAATGGAGATTACCAAGGAGCTGGGCGGTGTCAACTATGTGTTCTGGGGCGGCCGTGAAGGTTATGAGACACTTCTTAACACCGATATGGAGCTTGAGTTGGACAATATGGCAAGACTGCTTAAGATGGCTGTTGATTATGCCAAGGAAATCGGCTTCACAGGACAGCTTCTTATCGAGCCTAAGCCGAAGGAGCCTACAAAGCACCAGTATGATTTCGATACTGCAACCTGCCTTGCTTTCCTGAGGAAATACAACCTTCAGGATTACTTCAAGATGAATATTGAAGCAAACCATGCAACACTTGCACAGCACACCTTCCAGCATGAGCTTTATACGAGCAGGATTAACGGCGCGCTTGGCAGCATTGATGCCAATACCGGCGATCCCATGCTGGGTTGGGATACAGATCAATTCCCCACCAATATTTATGACACCACAATGGCAATGTACGAAGTGCTGCTGNNCAGGCGGATTTACTAAAGGCGGCCTGAACTTTGATGCCAAGGTACGCCGTGCATCCTTTGAGGATGAAGATTTATTCTATGCTTATATCGCAGGTATGGATGCATTTGCAAGAGGCTTGAAGGTAGCTGCCAAGCTCCTTGAGGACAGAGTTCTTGAAGACTTCAAGGCAGAAAGATATGCAAGCTACAGAAGCGGTATCGGCAAGGATATCGTTGAAGGCAAGGTTGGCTTCAAAGAGCTGGAGGCATATGCATTAAAGAACGGAGTAACTCCCAACAAGTCAGGCAGACAGGAGATGCTCGAGAGCATTGTTAACCAGTATATAATTGAGACCGAATAACAAAGACACTATAACAATAGCAAAAAGCAAAAACAAAGACCCAAGAACAAAGGCACAATAACAAAGGCCAATAATAAAAACCAATAAAAACCGATAACGGTAAAATAATATGCCCCTTGTTTTCAGGACAAGGGGCATAAGTATTTATATAGCTGACTGGAGAGTGAAATTCTTTATTCTACGGTAATGACTCCTACCGGGCAGCCTTCGGCTGCTTCCCTTGCAAGGTCTTCAGCATCCTCAGGAACAGGATCTGTATAAACCTCTGCTAATCCGTCGTCAGCCATACGAAAAACTTTAGGACAGGTTGTGGCGCAAAGCTCACAGGCTATGCATCCGCTGCGGTCAATTGATGCTCTCATAATAATATCCTCCGTTTAATTTAATAAAGGCATACTGCTGATAATGCAATCTCATTCCTTATCTAAACCTGATGAAACT
>DCTS01000092.1 GCA_002329645.1 Lachnoclostridium sp. UBA1434
ATATCTTCTATTACATTTGGCTTTGCTGTGGCTGTAAAGCATGATACGGGAATAATATCCTGCAGATTTTTCTTTTCACAAAGGCCTCGGATAAATTCCGCAATATACAGATAATCAACACGAAAATCATGTCCCCAGGCCGAGAAGCAGTGGGCTTCATCTATTACAAACCTGCTGATCTTTCGTCCAAGCAGCAGGCGCTCTATTGTTCTGCTTCTAAGGAGCTCCGGAGAAATATAAAGAATGCTTGCCTCCCCCTCCTCTACCCGTCGAAATGCTTCGGCTCTTTCTATCGGGTCCAATAATCCGTTTATGGTAACAGCCTCCGTAATCTGATGCTTCTCAAGATTATCTACCTGATCCTTCATAAGTGATTGCAGAGGAGATATGACAACGGTTAACCCCCTGGCATATTTACCTGCAATCAGAGCGGGTACCTGAAAGGTTATTGATTTACCTCCTCCCGTAGGGAATATGGCTAACAAGGATTTATTATAAATTGCTGCCGTTACGGCCTGCTCCTGCAGCGGGATACCGTCAAAGCTGCGAAATGCATCATATCCGAAAAATGTCTTAAGTCCCTTCCTTGCATCAAGCTTATCATTGCAATAATTGCAGCCTTTGACACAAGGATTTGCCCTTAACCGGTTCATAATGTGGTCTACATAGGGATATTGCATAACAACCCATCTTGGAGTTATGGAGTATTCATCCTCTACCTGTATTAAAGCCAGGCAATATGCCAGCTCAATCGGAGCCTCGTTTATGAAGCTGTTTAAATTAACATTACTGCAGAATTTATCTTTAAAGTAATCCATAATCTCATAAGCAATCATATCTGAATGTACCTTATAATCCAGATACCTGAAAAAGGCACGAAACTCTGCCCTGTCCTGAAGAAGGCCGCAATATATCCTCTGCAGCGCACCCGGCAGCGCGTAAAATGCCCGCACCTCATCCAGAAACAGCTCCTTTGATTTTTTAGCATCATTAAGGGGGTTATTAAGCTCATCAGCCTGAAGCTTATCATCCTTTACCAGTGCATGATAAGGCTTTTTTGGAAACAATAATGTAGAAAGATATAAGGTATCAATAACATTCCACTCGTTAAGGAATTTCTCGAAGCTGCTTCTGCCTATTATTTGATATAAGAATTTCATATCATGATGAATTACATTATGACCGCACAGAAATTTCTCACCGCGGATAAACTCCTGAAATTCCCGGGCCGACGTGGTATGAAGCGCCTCCCCGCCAACCTTCACAGCTCCGTAATCCAATATTCTATTGGTTTCAATTGACACCTCTGTGTCGATAAATGTGATTCTCTTCATAGGTATTATTCCTTGTTCTATGAGATATGTATGAATCTTGCTTTATATCATAAGATTCTACCCATTGCTTCCATTATATAACATAAATTTAGTTAAATCTACTGATAAGCAAAACTAATAGCACTATCATTATCCATTATAAAAAACAACACCTGCAATATGCAAGTGCTGGGCAATCCTTTCAAGCTCTTTGACTTTCAAGCCTTTCGAATAAAATTGATATTGCCGGAAGCCTGATACCGTCATTGACGTATTGCGGCTTCCATTCTTTATTAAGATTTAACCAGCCTATAACCTTCTCTGATGAAAACGGCAGGAAGGGCTCAAGCAGAATTGCCAGATTTGCTATTATCTGAACGCAGTTATAGAGCGTATCGGCACATTTATCCGGATCGCCGGTTCTTGTTATCCAGGGTCTGGCTTCATCATAATATTTGTTGCCAAACCGTACGAAATTAAAGATTTCATCCAGGGCTTCTTTAAAATGCCCTTCCTCAATCTTTAACCCAACCCTCGGATAAATCCCTCTTATTATTTCCGAGATATTATTATTCAAAATACCGGACGGAATAATGCGGTCATTATATTTTGCTATAAAAGCCAGTGTCCTGTTTACAAGGTTGCCGTATGCACCCAGCAGCTCTCCGTTATTTCTTTCAATGAAT
The DNA here is from genome assembly GCA_002329645.1 of Lachnoclostridium sp. UBA1434. Taxonomy (GTDB): domain Bacteria; phylum Bacillota; class Clostridia; order Lachnospirales; family Lachnospiraceae; genus Mobilitalea. The sequence goes on from DCTS01000092.1 coordinate 2,000, forward strand.
TCCCGCCATGTAAAATCTGTATCCCTTTTTTCAGGTCCGTTTGCTATAAAGAAATACCTCAGTGAATCCGGATTATATTTGTGAACGATATCCTTCGCCCAGATTGCGTGATTCTGGCTTGTTGATATCTTCCTGCCATCCAGAGTAAGATATTCGCTTGATATAATATCATCCGGGAGTCGTAAGCCTTCCCCGTGAGCAAGCAATAATGCAGGCAGTATTATTGTATGAAACGGTATATTGTCCTTCCCGTGTACATAATAATGGCGTGAATTACTCCCCCATAGCTCCTTAAAGTCAATTCCCCGGCTCTCCGCCACCGTCTTGCTTGCGGACAGATACCCCAGCACATTCTCGGCCCAGATATATATTCTTTTATCCTCATAGCCCTCCCTGGGAACATTAATGCCCCAATCCAGATTTCTTGTAATAGCCCTGTCCCTTAAGCCCTCATCAATATACCTTTTTGAAAATGAAACCGCATTCCTTCTCCACTTTGACTTAGACAGCAAATAATCCGACAACAGCGGCTCAAGCCCGGAAAGCGCTATATAAAGCTGCTTTGTTTCTATAAATGTCACCGGGCTTTTACATTCGGAGCATACAGGCTCTATTAGGGCGGAGGGTTCAAGAACAGCCTGGCAATCATCGCATTGGTCGCCCTTTGCCCTGCTCCCGCAATTAGGACATATACCGGTAACCAGGCGATCTGTAAGCACCTTGCAGCAATGCTTACAATAAGCTTCCGGCGCACTCTTTTCATAGATATATTCACTTTCATAAAGCCTTTTATGAAACCCTGTCACAAAGCTTATGTGTGAAGCATCCGAGGTTTTTCCGTACAAATCATAACTAAAGCCTAACCCCTCAAAAACTTCCACGAATTCCTTATGATAATAATCACTGATCTCCTGCGGCGTCTTGCCTTCCTGCTTTGCCCTGATAGTTATAGGCGTACCATGGCAATCACTGCCGGATACATAGAATACCTCATCCCCCTTAAGCCTGTAGTATCTTGCAAGAACATCCCCCGGCAGCAAAGCCGCGATATGTCCGATGTGAATTGAGCCGTTGGCATAGGGCCATGCTCCTCCTATTAAAATATTACCCATAATCATCCCTCTTTTCTATTATTTGTTTTAACCTTCAGCATTACATAATCATTTGCAGTAATGCCCGTTCTTTGCATTCCTGTTATCGTTTATCCTGTTATCGTTTAATTAAATCCTTAACGTTAAAAAGCTCCCACCCCCGAATACATAATATTCAGGGACGAGAGCCAAGCTTCGTGATACCACCCTTATTCGTTCATTCCTCGCGAAATGAACCTCATCAAGTACGGGCAAAATGATATGCCGATACTCTATCTCTGTAACGTGAGAACCCGACGTAGCCTAAAAGTATACTTCTCGGTACGCTGCTCCAAGACCATGTTCGGTAACCTTCGCCTTACCCGCTCTCAGCAACCGGGTTCTCTGTAAAGGCTAATGCTGCCTACTCTTTCTCTTCATTGCATTTTTAGTATAATTATATGATTATTATCATATATTCATTTAAATGTCAACCACTGTAAAAAAACTTTATGTATGTGTATGTTAAACAGCATGAACTTAAAGCAGNNCGTGAACTTAAAACAGCGTGAACTTAAAACAACATTCAGTACTTTATAGTACTAAGTCCGTATTCTCTACAATGTCTTACGCATGATGACTATTCCGTCCTGCTCGGCAGCGGGTGCAAATCCTAACTTCTCATATAACCTCATGGGGCCCTTGAAGTTAAAATCCCCCCATTCCATTTCTGTTATTCTGTGCACATAGCCTTCTACTGCCGCAAAGCCCTCAGCCCCGGCATCGGCAATGACCCTTTCCAGCAGTGCAGTTGACACACCCATTCCGCGATATTCGGGTGCAATCGCAAAACATACCACCGACATTGTCTTGCCGATAGTAATATCCCCTGCAAAGTCCGGGATAAACTTATAGCGGTTCTTAGCATATTTTTTTATATCTGCGGCATTGCACCAGCCTATCGGTGCATCTTCATAAAATGCCAGGTACCCGTTAATTTTACCTTCCTCCAGCATCATTGCCGCATGACGGTGAAGCGTTCCTTTAATATCATCCCCTATCTCGCTCACCATCAGGTCGATTTCATCCGAGGTCTGCGTTGGACATGTACAGTAGCATGGACCGTTTACATCGGTTTCCGAGAAAGCCCGTTTGTCAAAGAAATCCAGGTAAACCTGGTTGAGGTCCGGTGTCAGTTTTTTGATTAACAGATTCATAAATATACTCCCTCCCTAATATGGTCAGCAAGCTCCTGCTCCCACCCGGGTTTTAATATAAGCCTCTCCGGTTCCGGGAAGTTAACTGCTGTACTTGCCGCTTTTATAGTGCCCATATTATATTATCAAATTATACATTATTCCTGTGATGAATACAAATTTTTGTATGCATATGTCAGGAATGATAATCAGGCTTATAATCTGCTTCTTGTACCTGCTCTTCAGAATTCTATGCCGAAATACTCCACATATATCCGGTGGTCTTGCTGCTGCTTATACCCAATTCTTCAGAATTCTTCAGAATTTCCGGAGCGGTTTCTTTATTTTTATATGATAACATGTAGGCAATTTACAGAAAGGCAGGTTTTGCTATGAATGTTATCATGGTTAAAAATGTATCAAAAAGCATCGGAAAGCGGGAAATAATCAAGGACATAAGCTTTGAGGTAAATGAAGGAGAGGTGTTCGGATTCCTGGGCAAAAACGGTGCGGGTAAAAGCACCACCATACGGATGCTGACGGGATTAATCCGGGCTGACAGCGGAAGCATCCATGTCATGGGGCATGATGTGAAGAAAAGCTATGTTAAGACAATGGAGAAAGCCGGTGTCGTAGTTGAGAACCCGGAATTCTACCTAAGCCTTACAGGCAGGGAAAATCTTATGTGTGTTGCACGGATGTATAGCGGCATATCTGAAGACAGGATTAATTACGTTATCGAAACAATCGGACTGAAGGAGAGAATAGATGATAAAGTAAAAAAATATTCTCTTGGAATGAA
>DCTS01000112.1:0-24024 GCA_002329645.1 Lachnoclostridium sp. UBA1434
GTGTCCTTAAGCATCTTTATGCAGTTGAGTGCCGCTTCCCTTGTAACCTTTGATGTTAGTTTCAGGTTGCGGTTTGTTATGTAATAACCGTTTGAGAAGCCTTTAAGGAAGCCTCTGGCGAAGCCCTCTGCTATATCCGCTCTCTTGGCTTTACTAACACTCTTTATGTCGGATATCCTCTTATCTATAATACGCTTTATCATTTTCTCGCCAATTTCGGTTTTGTTCAGGTACTTATCGGCACGGTTGAGGATTATCAGCATGTCCCCGCGAGTCAGATAGCCGGTATAACTCTTGAAGTCGCCTTCCTTTATTACACCGATATTTTTCAGTTGGATTACATGACCGTCAATGCCATCCACCTTGACCGAAGGCTTCAGGCCAAGTTCTGACAAGAGCTCCTTTGCAAACTCGGTTATCTTAATATATTTTGATGCTGCTTCTGCATGNNTTATGAATACCAGTACAAGGATTAGTGCAATAAGCTTCTTCACAATAAATTCCTCCTATTCCCCCATACCTTGTAATACAACTCTCAGTTTGAGATTATATTAATCATTATTATGCTAGTTATACCATATATTGTCATTTTTTACAAGTATATTTAGTTTTTCGTGAATAAATGATGGAATCTGCTTTTTTACCTACGGATACTAACCTTGCTTTATGCTATAAAGCTTCTATATGATTGATATGCTTTTATCCTTCCGTGAGTAAAGGTAGACATTATCAGACAGCACTTCCTCATCAGCAAGCTGCGTGTTATTAATCTCCCGAACCATCGCTGCAAGGTCGCATGCTCTGATATTCCATTTTACCGGGATAAGCAATGCCTCATGTATGCTGCTTGGCAGGATATATAAGTCGGAGCCTATCCTGTCACTGAAGCTGGCCAGTATGCCTTCATACAGTATGCATGTGGCTCCGTTAATGCCCTGCTGATTGGTAAGAACATACATTGAAGCCTGCTCTTTCATATCCTTATTAATTGGAATATTGCATATATCCTGCGGATAATCATGTGAGTCTGCATCATCCTGTATCTGGCAACAGCCGAATAATACCTCTCCCATGGTTTTTATAGATGCAGGAAACAGGCTGCTTGTATTAGTCCCGGCCAATTCCTTAAGATAATCCGCTTCAATACCCCATTGCTCCATATGACTGTTAGTTATGCGGATTGATTTTATTCCTTCTATGTCACTTTTAACAAGGCAGTGAAAGGTGACTGCAAGATCCAGCCAGCGTATATGAGGAATATCATGAAGAAGTTTCATGTTTTTCTCAAAGTTAACCAGCCTGAAAAATATTTGTGACTTCATTGCTTCAAGCGTAAAAGTAAGACTCTTGCTTTCAGGCGGTACCGGCCAGCTTTCATACAGGCTTATTATACGGTCGGAGATTTCTTCAATCTGAGTTCCTTCCAGATAAGCTTCGTAGTAGGGCAATAAATATATATTGGGTGCTGAGCTTGTACCCTCCTTTAATATTATCAAGCTGTCCAGCTCCAGTGAATTATTCTTGACCACCCTAAAGACCCTGACTTCGTACTCCCCTCCCGTTCTTTCTTCTACATAATCCTTAATTACACTTACAAATGAAGCATAATCAAGCATCCTTTCCTCCACATATTGATGCATGCTTTCCTCCTTCTTTAAACATAAAATAATCGTCTGGTGTGATATAAAGATATAACTATTTGATGTACGCTTTATTTGTGCTGATTATTAAAGTGAAGTGATTAACGACTTACTGTACAATTCCTGCGCAGTTAATAGAATTAGATAATAAGAAAAGCGGGTAAATAATTAATAAATAGATTAAAGGAATTTATGAAAAACTGATAAAATAATTGTAACAGCCTATTAATTAAAAATCAAGAATTATATGCCATAATTTTACATAAAAATATCTTTTATTTTTGTTCCTTTTTACCTGCAGGATGTATACTTAGGGATATAAGGACCTGGGACGGAGCATAAAAAAGCCACATTAATATAGATGCTATAGAATACAGCAGACTGTAACCATTCCATGCAACAGGTATGAAATCAGACAGGTTGAATATGCCTACATTGATATCACACAGCAGGAAGAGGAAGAAGCCCGCAGCCAAAGCTATGGCCTGCCTGTTACCCTTAAGCAGCAGCGCAAGTCTTGCAGAACGTACGACATTAAAGACCAGACTGATAAAATATAATGCTACAATAATTGTCAGGATGTCGATACCTACACCTGCAATAAGCAAGAATGCATAAAGCACTGCAGCAATTAATGCCTGCAATAAAAGCCTTAGGCTAAACCTGTCTATCAGGCTTGGCTCAGTCCTTGCTCCGTACATGGACGAGAGACTGCTAAGGCGAATACCGTGAAGCTGCTGTGCGGTTAAAAAAGTGAGCATTCCATACTTGTACATATTGGCATCCATGAATAATATTATGAAATCAGATATCAGGGTGAACAGCAAGGCCAGTCTGAGTATGAGATAATCTCTTTTACTGCTTCCGGTTTGAGGCAGCATTACATATAAGAAACACAGTAAAATTACAATAAATTTAACCGTGATAGAAAAGCCGGCGTTTTCGCCGGCCAAATCTACTATTAGAAACATTGCATACAGGCTTATCTGAAGCATCAGATAAACACCAATCAACAGCTTGAATTTCTTCATAGTTTCAATTCCTTATATAATATCATTGTTCCTTAAGAACTGCTCAGCCATATCCCTTGGAACCGGCTTGCTGTATAAATAGCCCTGTGCCTTGTCGCAGTTGGCATACTGTAAAAACTGCTCCTGGTCGCTTCGCTCAACGCCCTCGGCAATTACATTTAACTCAAGGTTTCTGGCCAGGGTTATGATGGTTTGTATGATCTTCTGGTCGTTCTTATCCTCCATAACAGTGTCCAGGAAGCTCTTGTCAATCTTTAAGTTGCTGACAGGAAGCCTCTTTAAGTAGTTCATGGAGGAGTAGCCGGTCCCGAAATCATCCAGTGAGAAATTAACCCCGATCTTCTTAAGCTCCTTGATGGTAGATATGGTATAATCCAGATCTTCCAGCGCTACGGTTTCGGTAATCTCCAGCTCCAGACGGCTTGGATTGATTCCTGTATTTTCTATGGTATCCATAACGAGCTTGACAAAATCCTTATCCTTAAACTGTCTTGCAGATAAATTGACTGCCATGTTTATATTGTCATAACCATTATCCGACCATTGCTTCAACTGCCTGCAGGCAGTAGTAAGCACCCATTTTCCTATACTCACTATAAGGCCGGATTCTTCAGCAAGATATATAAACTCATCCGGACTCATCATACCCTTGGTTGGATGGTCCCAGCGAATAAGGGCTTCAAAGCCTACGACCTTCCTTGTTTCAAGGTTCATCTGGGCCTGGTAAAACAGGATGAACTCTTCATTTTCGATAGCCCTTCTCAACTCGGACTGGATTTCGATCCTCTCGGTCAGCTTCTTGTTAAAGGTATGATCAAAGTAGGCATAAGTATTCTTCCCGTTAGCCTTAGCCATATACATTGCAGAATCTACGTTTTTAATAAGAGCCTGTGAGGTTTTTCCGTCCTTGGGGGCAAATGCCACACCTATACTTACCGACACGAAATATTCCTTGGTTGCCAGGGTAAACGGGAAAGAGAAGACATTCCTTATCCGTTTGATTTTATCCTCATATGAGGCGGTGTCCTTCAGGTTTTGTGTAAGTATAATAAACTCATCCCCGCCAATTCTGGCAAGATAATCATTCTCATCCAATGCCTGCTTTAGACGATAGGTTACGTCTATAAGCATTTCATCTCCGTAGGAATGCCCCAGTGTGTCATTGATATTCTTGAAATTATCTATATCAATATCCATTATTCCGATTATCTCATCGGTCCGCAAGGTCAGCATAATATTATCAAGCATTTCTGAAAATGCGGTTCTGTTTGGCAGCTCGGTCAAATAGTCCGTATAAGCCAGCTTTTTCATGCTTTCACGATTCTTATTCAGTTCTTCGTATTTTGCTGACAGTTCATTAAGGGAAGTACGTGAATGCTCATATGCGGTTTCCATATTCCGGTACTTGTCCAACAGCTCTTTCTTATCCTGTTCGGCAATTTCCTGTCTGCGCTTTATCATATGCATTCTAACATACAGCAGTATCAGCAATGCGAGAAATATAACCGCTCCCGCAACAGCCAGGACTATACCAAAAAGATCGACCTTTACTACCATAAGCCCCTCCATTTTCTTTTGTGTGCCCGGTATACATGTTCTTTAGCATTTTGCCTTAAGATATGCATCTATACCCTTAGCTGCGGCTTTTCCGGCTCCCATTGCAAGTATTACCGTAGCAGAGCCTGTAACTGCATCTCCCCCGGCAAATACTCCGTCCCTTGATGTCATGCCTGTTTCCTCATCTATTATTATACATCTATGCTTATTTATATCAAGACCTTCAGTAGTTGACGGAATGAGCGGATTCGGACTGGTTCCTAATGACATTATAACAGTATCTACCTCAATTGTGAACTCCGAACCTGCTTTTTCTACCGGCCTTCTTCTACCTGATTCATCCGGCTCTCCCAGCTCCATCTCGATGCAGCGCATACCGCTTACCCAACCCTTGTCATCTACAAGAATTTCTATAGGGTTGGTCAGGAGCATAAACTTTACTCCTTCTTCCTTGGCATGATGTACCTCTTCAACCCTGGCAGGCAGCTCCGCTTCACTTCTGCGGTACACTAAGGTTACATCAGCGCCAAGACGCAGGGCGGTTCTTGCCGCATCCATTGCAACGTTGCCGCCGCCTACAACAGCAACCTTTCTGCCGGCGATAATTGGGGTGTCATAATTTGCATCAAATGCTTTCATAAGATTGTTGCGGGTAAGATATTCATTTGCCGAGAAAACACCGTTGGCGTTCTCTCCCGGTATACCCATAAACTTGGGCAACCCGGCACCCGAACCGATGAATATCGCTTCAAAGCCTTCCTCTTCCATCAGCTCGTCTATTGTTACCGATTTGCCGACAATAACATTTGTTTCTATCTTTACACCCAAAGCCTTGACATTGTCTATCTCGGGCTTTACTACCCCTTCCTTGGGCAGCCTGAATTCAGGAATGCCGTATACCAGAACTCCGCCCGGTTCATGCAGGGCTTCAAAGATTGTAACATCATAACCCATCTTGGCAAGCTCACCGGCGCAGGTTACTCCTGCAGGGCCCGAACCGATTACTGCAACCTTCCTGCCGTTATGTACAGCAGGCATCTCCGGCTTAATGCCTTGCTCCCTTGCCCAATCCGCAGTAAAACGTTCCAGCTTCCCGATAGACACAGGATCACCCTTGATGCCCCGAATGCATCTTTCCTCGCACTGTGTCTCCTGGGGGCATACCCTGCCGCAGACTGCAGGAAGAGCCGTATATTTGCTTAAAACATTAAATGAGGATTCTATATCACCCTCTGTAATATGCTTAATAAAACCAGGTATATCTATTGATACGGGACACCCTGTCACACATTTAGGATTCTTGCACTGTATGCAGCGTGATGCCTCCGCCATTGCTTCATCCATGCCATATCCCAGACAAACCTCGTCAAAATTATGTACACGTTCCGTCGGATCCTGTTCCCTCACAGGCACCTTGCGTAATACATCCATTTATTTAAGCCTCCTTAAGTTCCTTTATGCTTTCTCTTCATGACATTCACAGCCTGCATGATGATGGGTATCCCCTTCTATCTCGCGGAGCTTCTTTTTGCCTTCCTCCGATTTATACATCGAAAGCCGCTTCATAGCTTCGTCAAAATCCACCTCATGTCCGTCAAACTCAGGACCATCCACGCATGCGAACTTAACCTTACCGCCTATTGTAAGCCTGCATGCCCCGCACATTCCGGTACCGTCCACCATAACCGGATTCATGCTGACAATAGTCTTAATTCCCAACTCCCTGGTCAGAATACATACAAACTTCATCATTATCATGGGACCTATGGCAATTACAAGATCATAAGATTTTCCCTGATTAAGAACGAGCTCCTTAATGCAATCATTTACATTGCCCTTAAGACCGTAGGAACCGTCGTCGGTTGCTATGTATACGTTTGCCGCATACCTTCTCATCTCATCCTCAAGGATAATGAGACCTTTGTTCCTGGCGCCAATTATGCAGTCCACATCTATGCCCTGCTCCTTCATCCACTTAACCTGGGGATACACAGGAGCTGCGCCTACTCCGCCGGCTACAAATAACACCTTTTTTGCTTTCAGCTCCTCAGCCGGAGTATCTATCAGTTCAGATTTATGACCAAGCGGACCCGTAAAGTCCCGGAAAGCATCTCCTTCTTCCAGTTGCGCCATCATCTTTGTTGAAGATCCTATTGCCTGAAAAACGATTGTCACCGTTTGAGCTTCCCTGTCATAATCACAAATTGTAAGAGGAACCCTCTCTCCTCTCTCATCCAGCTTTACAATTACAAATTGGCCCGGGTAACAGGATTTTGCCACCCTTGGAGCTTTTACATCCATCAGATAAATATTATCCGCCAGAAGCTGTTTTCTTGTAATAGTATATAAATAGCCTTCATTCATGTAAATGCCTCTTTCCCTGGTACAGTATATTTATTTAACATAATTATACGGTATGTATTGAGAAAAATCCAGAGTATTTTATCCATACCCCTGTTGTATGACAATATGACATAATATGTGCAATGATTACAGTAAACATGACCAGTGTATTATTATTAAACATTATATTTTAAAATGCATAATACTGCAATGGATTATTTATTAGAAAAACATAAAATAATCACTGCAGTATTATTTGATACCTGAATAATTATTCATAAGTTATAGGCCGCAATATGAAAATAGAATTGTTCTTATTTTGGTTCATGTATCCTGCCCGCTTTTCTGTTGCCCGTCTTTGCCTTCCCCTGTATTTCCGGAACAGGCTCCACATTATTATGGGGAATATTCATCTTCTGCCGTCCTTCCGTTCCATGAGGCTGTCTTGGATCAGGCCTCCTCATTCCTGCTTTAGCCATATTTATACCTCCTGCAAACATCATAAAGCTCAATGAATTATTTATAATAGCTTACCCTATACTTAATAAATAATTCAAAACTCCTGCTCCATATATTCCTCAATTGAACTTAAGGTCGACATGTAAGAGTTGGAATATCTCTTATCACCGGAAACGTCCTTCCCAAACCAGGCAGGAGGCAGGAACCGGTTCGCCTCCTCCACATTAGCAAACTCAACCTCAACAAGCATAAGCCCTTTAAGCAGGCCGTCAAATATATCCAGCTCGGCAGTAAGCCCTCCATGGATAGGTATCAGACAGCGGGTTTTATAAACCATGTTCCCTTCTATCTTGCCTTTCAAGGTATCATATGCTTCTTTGGAAAGGGGAAGCTCCACCTCTTCTCTGACTATTGCACCCGTTGCTGATATGGAGCTGTTCTTTGCCATATTCTCGCTTTTTGCCTTGCATTTGTTCCTTGCCTTGTATGTCAGATAATAATCCTCATTGCTTTTCCTGATTCTCAGTACCGGATTCCTGCACAGGTAGCCCTGTTCAATCTTTAATTTACTGAAGGATTCAATATTATCAGGTATCCTCTTAACCAAATATTTTCTTTCTATCTCCACTGACTCATCTCCCTTAAAGATTTTTAACACATTCATACCCATTCATTCGATACGTTTGCCTGAATAATAAAAGGTCATCTGCTTATACTATTGCCATGAAAAAATGTTTTGTCAACAATTTCTTTCTATGCGGCTTCTGCGGCTGGTGCGCCGAGTGCCTGTGGACCGGTCTCGGATCCATGCTAAAGCACAGGGACAGAACCCTGTCATGCCATACGTCAATATGGATGTTCCCGATATACGGAATGGGTGCATGCCTTACTCCCATATGCAGTAAGTTAAAAGGTAAAAATATCCTGTGCAGAGGAGGTGTCTATACTGTAATAATATATCTGGCGGAGCTTATAACCGGTATCACTCTTAAGAAATTCAAGGCTTGTCCCTGGGATTACAGCAAGGCCAGACATCACTATAAGGGAGTTATACGGCTGGATTACGTTCCGGTATGGTTTATAGGCGGGCTGCTCCTTGAAAGGCTCCTTAGCCGTGAATAATATAAAATGCAGGTTGAAAGCCTTAGGCATAAGTTGTATACTCAATGTGTCAAGAGCGTTTATTATAAACTGTCAGTATCATGATTACCGTTATTATAATAAATGAATTCTATTGAGGAGTACACAATGGAGAATACAAGAAATACCCGCCAGAGGCAGCTTATATTGTCTCTGCTGAGGGAAGCCGACCGTCCGATGTCAATTAATGAAATACACTCACAGGTATCACATTCTCTGCCCAGAATAGCAAAGTCAACCATCTACAGGAATATAGACAATTTGCTTAACCAAAATCTTATTGAAAAATATCATTTTAACGATAATGAGATCTTTTACAGAATTAAGGAGGATGTAGACGAGCATAAGCATTTTATTATATGCGACAAGTGTAAGAATGTATTTGATCTTCCGGCCTGTCCGATACATGAAATAGAGGATGCCATCCAAAAGGAAGGCTTTATAATAAAGGATCATCAGATACAGATTATCGGCATCTGCAGCAAATGTGCCGGCGAAGAAAAGCTCAAATAATTAAAATCCTTCCGGTAAATATGAGGAAGGATTTTATATTTGCTAATATTGACCTGTTATTGACCTGTTGAATTATTGTTCGTGGTACCATTGGTTCCGCCGGTAGTAGTACCTCCACCGGTTGTTCCGCCTGTAGTGCCTCCTCCGGTTGTTCCGCCTCCGGTTGTACCACCTCCGGTAGTTCCACCGGTTGTCCCACCTGTAGTTCCGCCGGTTGTTCCCCCGGTTGTTCCGTTGCCGTTAGTAGTGCCTCCTCCGGTTGTTCCGNNGCCTCCTCCGGTTGTTCCGCCTCCTGTAGTATTATCATCCGTTACATCATCTGTGTCATTAGTTCCGTCAGTGGCGGAGTTATTGCCTCTGTTATCATTATCCGCTGCACATGCAGATAAGGTAAGTAAGGCAATGCAGCATATAGCAATAACTATACTTAGTCTCTTCATTGATACTCCTCCTGTCAAAAATTCATTTTACCTGGTTAGTATACCTCGCATTATTTGAATTATGCATAAGTCATAATGTAACCCTGTTATTGCCTGCCGACAAGGAACTCCGTCATGTTCCGGCGAAATCTTAACGGAAGGTTATTCCTCTGAAGCTTAAGATTGACTCTTTCCTTAATTGCAATATGCTTAAAGAAAATGCTCCATAGCTCTCTGTATTCGTCCTCTTCACAAGTCATTCCATCTATGTCAAAATCAGCTAATCCATCAAAATCAGAAATAATCCATGGCTTTCCGGGAACGTGAAGTACTGCGCTGTTCCTTTCGCTGTCATAAATAACAAATCGTTCCCCGGGCAGACGGTCCGCAAAATGAGGCGCAACAATCGAAAGTATGTTGTTTTTCGGTTGAATAATGCTTGCCAGCAGGCCGTTCCCATGTTCTGAAAATCTTATAAAACCAAGATAATGATGTGCTTCATTGTTAACAAACTTGTTGATCTTAAACACCTTATTGACAACCTCATTACTCAGTTGGTTAACAACCTCCGCACCTGCAAGAAATCCAAGTATAAGAAAGCGGTATATAAGGTCCGCCTTGTCTTCATAATTCGACAAAGCAACTCTGCAAACCATCTCATAGGCTTCCCGGGATATCTTGTTAATTATTGCTTTCGAAACCTTTTTGGAAAGCGTATAATCCGTTTCAACAGTCTGATATTCGGAAAAAAGCTCATAATTGGAATAGCTTGATTTTTCACATCCGGCTTCAAGCTTAACATTAGCATGCCCATATCCTGAGCTCCAAGCCTTGTAAATTGCTGTAAAAATACCGTCAATACTGTTATCACATACATATATTACCTTATTATCCAAATAATCACTCCTGACATTCAACAACAAACTATAAACAACCGGCCAACGATTGATATCCCTTCTGTGCTGCCACAAAATTCATGTCATCGAACAATGAAAGCTGTTTGTAGGTTATATCCTTATCTACTCCGAAAGGCAGCTTCTCACCCATATCCAGCAGTTGTCGCGTAATAAAGTCCTCTTCTACCTTTATGGGATACATCATTCTTCCCTTGCAGGTAATAAAATATACAGCTCTCTTAAGCACTACGCCAAGACGTTTCAAATCCTGAAAATCCAGTATTGCACTTTTTCTTGCCGATACTATTCTTTGAGCAGAGTTCGTTCCTATACCGGGCACTCTGAGCAAGGTATAATAATCCGCCTTATTAACCTCTACCGGAAACCTTTCAAGATGCCTCAATGCCCAATCACACTTAGGATCCAGAAATACGTTAAAATTCGGACTCTTCTCATCCAAAAGCTCCGTTGTTCTGAAACCGTAAAAGCGTAAAAGCCAGTCTGCCTGATACAGCCGGTGCTCCCTGAGCAGAGGCGGACCGGCTTCGGTTGAAGGAAGCCTGCTGTCATTGTTCACATTAATAAAGGCCGAATAAAACACCCGCTTTAACCTGAAATTATCATACAATGCTTCGGAAACAGTCATAATCTGAAGGTCGCTCTCCTTCGTAGCTCCGATAATCATCTGTGTGCTTTGTCCTGCAGGCACAAACCGTCGTCTACCCGACGACTCCACGGCATAAGGCACAAGGCTGCCTCCCGAGGCAATAATCTCAGCAATATCATTATCCTTAACCGGTGCCTTGCTCTTCATGATAGCCGTTTTGTCGGTTATCTCCGGGAATATCCCGCTGTTCTCCCTCCGAAGCTGTATCTGGCGGATGGGCTTAAGAATATTCTTCCTGTTCTTATGCGGCGCCAGCTCCCTAAGGCTTTCGGCTGTGGGAAACTCAAGATTGATGCTCATCCTGTCCGTATACCAGCCAAGCAGCTCAATCATCCCGGGATCAGCTCCGGGAATTGCCTTGCAGTGAATATACCCGCTAAAACGATATACCACCCTAAGCAGGTATAACGTCTCAAGTATAAGTTCCATCGTATGGTTCGGGCTGATAAGTATCCCTGAGCTTAAAAACAGCCCTTCAATATAATTCCTGCGGTAAAATTCCATGGTCAGCTCGCATAACTCAACCGGTGTGAAGGATGCGCGGACAATATCATTCGAGGAACGGTTACCGCAATACTTGCAGTCAAAGATGCACTCATTCGTAAACAGTACCTTTAGCAGAGATATACACCTTCCGTCGGCAGAAAAGCTGTGGCAGATACCGCAGGCCAGGCTGTTGCCCATGCCGGATCCGCTCCCCTTGCGATCCACACCGCTTGAAGTGCAGGCAACGTCATACTTAGCCGCATCAGATAGAATCTCAAGCTTTTTTTGTAATGACATATTCTCAAGAATAACCATAGTCCGCCTCCAAAAGCAAACATTTGTTCTTGTATGTATTGTATCAAACCCGCGGGATAAAGTCAATATAAAAGAAAACATTTGTTCTGTTTTAATCTTATTACAAAAAACAGGGTGTACGGACACTGCCGGATACACCCTGCTTATATGATTTAATTATTTATACCGGTGCAAATATGCATATCTGGGGCTGTCCGGCTGCAAATAGAATTACTATAATCAAGGAAAGGACAACTACTCCCCATAATGCACTGATGGTAGGCTCAATTTGCCTGCATCCTCTTTCGTTTGCTTACAACCAGACATATTGCAGTTATTGCAACAGCAAATCCCAGCTGGATAAGCATGCTTATTAATATATCCTTCAGACTGTCAAAGCTATAATCGGTAAGATCCATTATTGTATTATTGTTTTTAACATACCAATATGAAGGTGTAAAGCTTGCCACTCTCAATACCGACTTCCCTAAGAATTGCTGCGGTACAAACATTCCGCTTAAGAAGGCCAGGCATAAGGACAACATACTGGCCAAAGCCTGTATGGCATTTTTCCCTTTGACTGAAATTCCGATAAGATAGCTTATGCTAAGCACCACCAGTGTAAAAACTGCTGAATTGGCAATGAACAACAGCAAATTACCGTTAAAGGAGATTAAGTAAGGATTAAACAGTATACCTGCTGTAATGAATACTACCAGATAGCACATTACAAATATAAGATTAGCAAACAGCAGCTGGAAGTTCATATTTTTTATACTGACCGGCGAGGCATAATGCTTTCTCATAATATCAATACCGTTATAGGAAAACATTACGGTACTTACTCCTACTATAAAGCATGCAATAGCTACATATCCCAAATAGTTGAAGTAATAGGCAAAAAAGATATCGGAATTTAACGTTTTCTTCTTTTGCTCATCCTTAATCTCTGCATTAACCTGCACATCAAGGTTATTCTGAAGCCGGACGGCAAGCTCCTTAGTCGTAATCTCAGGGTTATACTTAATATATAATCTGGCCTGGTTTAAATAATAGTTAATTGCAGAATCCACATATGTGGCATCAGCCGAATCAGGCATGGTATCCTTAATGAGGGTTGCCTCTCTGCCGTTGTAAAAGTCCTCTGTAAAGCCTTCGGGAATAGTGAGTATATATACTGCTTTCCTGTTAAAAAGGGCATCCCTTTTACTCTCCTCATCATCACCGAAATCCTTGAACACAACATACTGTTCCAGATAGGACAGAAACCCTTCCACAAATGCGCTGTTTTCGTCCTGATTATCAATAATTACAGGCACCTTGCTGCTTTTGAAGGCAGTATTGCCGCTATCGCCCGTATCCCTTAATATCGCAAAGGATAAGATAGCAGTAACGGTAAGGAATACCGTAATATATATCAGGAGTGAGGGCAGCTGCTTTTTCATTATCTTAAAATATGTTTTAAATACTTGCATATGTCTTCCTCCTTAATCCCATATAGGATACCAGACTCAGGGCAACGGTTATTACTAAAAGAATAACAAGGTTTCTAATATATCTGTCATAATTATCATAATAATACAGACTATAGAAGGCATCTGCCATAAGGCTGACAGGATTGATATAGGCTAAAAACGGAGCCTTGGTTGCAATAATATACTTCATATCGGCATACATCATACCGGATAAGAAGCCGCATGATATAGTGACAGAGGTCAAAATGGCATCCTTAACACTTGGTTTTGCTTTAACAAGTACTCCTATGGTGCCTCCAATAATTATCCCTGTCAGGGATCCAAATACGCATGTCAGAACCACAAGCAGCGGTCTGTCTCCAAAATCAATCTTAAGCACAGAAGTCATGTAATACAGAAGTATAAAAATACTTACAATATGAACAGTGAAGGCGGCCGCTATATTACACAGGAAAAGCTTCATTTTATGAACAGGGGATACATTAACTCTTGCACCCACGTAAGACTGGTCGGCCTGGATATTGACGACCTCCGTAAGCCCCCAGTTACCTGAAAATATGCATGTAAAAGCAAGCAGTGCAAAAAAATATATAAGCATTTGATCAGGCTCATTTTTACCGGCCACCTCTGTAACAAAGGAGTCCATATGCAGAACATCCTCCAGCAAACCCTGTTCCATAGCTTTCGGATTATCGGCAAGGATGGACATGACAGTATCCGATGCTCTTAAGTAGTTGTCCAGGAAGGTTTTTAATATAGTTTCATTCAGGCCGTTCCNNGTTCCTCTTTACAATCAGCTCGGCGCTGTTACCGCCGGAAATTATATATGCTTCTATTTTATCCTCCGAAAGCAGCCTGTCGGCCTCGTCACTGTCACACCAGGTTACCGAAAACATCCTCTTATCCTCTATTTTTGCCTGTTCTATAGTCTCCCTAAGATACTCATCAGAGCCCGACTCTTCAACATATGCAATATTTATTGTTTCAAAGGATTCTATTGTCCACATATTACTGAAGGCAAAAAAGAAGCAGGAAGCCATAACCAACGGAAAAATATAAGTCCAGAACATATTCTCCTTATTACGTAAAAGGCATTTTAGCCTTTTTAAATACAAATTAGCGATCATTGCTCTCCTCCTCTACGTCAATCCCTTAGTTCCTTGCCAGTAATTTCAAGGAACACGTCATTAAGCGTCGGCTGCTCCGTTATAACCCTGCCAAAGCTGATATTATGCTCGGAAAGGTAATCCAAAACTCTAAGCAGGTTATTTTTTCCGCGGTTTGATCTTATCTCCACATTGCTGTCATTAACTTTTACAGAATACACATCGGGAATTTTACTTAATACAGCCTTTTGTGCCTCGCTCAGATGGTATGCTTCGATCGTAATCTTCTCACCTATGGATATCATTTCCTTAAGCTGTTCCTTGGTTCCCTTGGCAATCACTCTGCCCTTATCAATGATGGCAATTTTGCTGCAGAGCATTTCCACCTCTTCCATATAATGCGAAGTATAAATTACGGTTGCTCCCTCTTCGTTCAGTTTTCTGATACCTTCAAGTATCTTATTACGGCTTTGGGGATCGACTGCTACCGTCGGCTCGTCCAGAATTATAAGCTTCGGCTTATGCACAATACCGCATGCTATGTTAAGCCTTCTTAAGAGGCCGCCGCTCAGCTTCTTAGGATAAAACTTTCTGTAATCTTCAAGAGATACGAATTGAATTGCCTCTTCGGTGAGTCTTTTTGCCTCTTTCTTATCCTGGATGTAAAGGCTGCAGAAATACAGAATATTCTCGTAAACCGTAAGCTCATTAAACACGGCAACATTCTGCATGATAAGCCCGATATCCTTCTTAATGTCATAGGCATCCGGTTTCATGGGCTTTCCAAAAACCTCTACCGTACCCTTATCGTATTTAAGCAAAGCTAGAATACAGTTTATTGCTGTGGTCTTGCCTGATCCGTTCGGGCCGAGCAATCCGAAGATTTCCCCCTCTTTAACTTCAAGGTCCAGATAATCAAGTGCAACCAGTTTGTCATAACGCTTAACCAAGCCTTCTACTTTTACTACCATAATCATCCTCCTTAAATCCCTGCATATGATTAACCATATGCATTTGACTGATCTTACTATATACCGCCGGCATTGCATTTTGAAGTGAATACAGTCATTAAATGAGATGACATTTGTCATGATTACCTCCCTTTACCGCATGCCGTAATTATGCGGCTGCTTATTGTATTGACATTTATCGGCATCAATGTAATACTACAATTAAATAAGCATTTGAAACATACACGAATGCAGGGGTGCTCCCAATGTATGAAATAATTGATAAAATTCTGCTGTTTATAAGCAGTACCGCCGTATATCTTTTGAATATGGGTTCCGGTTATGCCATTATACCAATAATACTTTCGATATCATTATCATGCCTGTTCCAGTATTTTGAGGATATCAGAATAAGGCTTGCCGGCAATCTCCTGTTTGTTGCCATATGCGCTTTTGTACCGGGTTATATCGTATTTGCGCCTTTACTGCTTTATGATCTTTTTAATACCCGTCATCAATATGCCGCAGGCTTTTTGTTCATTTTTTTCTTGGTTTACAGGAGCCGTTTCAGTTTATCTGTCTTTTTGATTACGACATTGTTTGCAGCCGTTTCTTTTCTGCTAAAATATAAAACCAGCCGGATTAACACACTCCGGTCGGAATACAATGAGCTTCGTGATGCTTCCTCATCCTTTTCCCGGCTAATGAATAAAAAGAACTTAACTCTTCTGAAAAACCAGGACTACGAGATTAATCTTGCCACCCTTAACGAACGCAACCGGATCTCAAGGGAGATTCATGACAGTATAGGCCATATGCTGTCACGGGCCCTGCTTCAGGTCGGAGCCCTGCTTACGATGACTAAGGAGGATGATACCAGGGAAGGGCTGCTTGATCTCAAGGCTTCGCTTTCGGAGGGTATGGACGAGATTCGAAACAGTATTCATAAAATGTACGATGATTCTATAGATTTATATGTGTCTGCCGAAAAGCTGATTAAGTCCTTTGACTTCTGTCCGGTTTCTTTTGAATATGATATAAGCAGCTCGCCGCCTCTTATGCTCAGGCAGAGCCTTCTGTCTATCATAAGGGAGGCTCTGACTAATATTATGAGACATTCTTCCGCCACCGAGGCTGCCGTAATATTGCGTGAACACCCCGGCTTATACCAGCTAATAATTCAGGATAACGGTATGCTGGACGAATTCAGGAAGCAGAAGGTATCAAGGCTGCTGTCAGGATATGATGGAGAAAACGGAATGGGACTTCAGAATATAACAGACAGGGTAATGAGCTTTCACGGAAACATTAATTTCAACACGGATAACGGCTTTAAAATATTTATTACAATTCCGAAGGAAGGCCTGAACAATAGCATTAATAACATTGCAGGAGGTAATCAATGAAGGTTTTGCTTGTTGACGATGATAAACTGGTCTGCTCTTCACTTAAGATTATAATCTCTGCCGATTCTGAAATTGAGGTGGCTGGTATGGCATATTCAGGTACGGAGGGAGTGGAGCTTTACCGCAAGCTTAAGCCTGACGTGCTGCTTATGGATATCAGGATGGATAAGATGAACGGACTAGAAGCCGGAGAAATAATACTGTCGGAATACCCTGATGCAAGGATTTTGTATCTGACAACCTTCCTGGATGACGAGTACATAATAAAAGCCCTTCACATAGGCGCAAAGGGTTATATGCTTAAGCAAAATTATGAATCCATAATACCGGCCTTGAAAGCCGTATATGTGGGGCAAAACGTATTTGGTGACGAGATAATTACAAAGCTGCCGAAGCTTATAGGCAAATCCGTTAATGACAAAAGCCTGGAACAATATGATCTGACCGAAAAGGAGTTCGATATTATCAGGCATATATCAGAAGGCTTGTCCAACAAGGAAATATCCGACATACTCTATCTTAGTGAAGGTACAATACGCAATAACATCAGTACCATACTCGACAAGCTTAGCTTAAGGGACCGCACCCAGATAGCCGTGTTTTATTATAAAAACTTTCAATAAGCGGTAATATATTACCGACTATTTATTACTCTTATTTTTAACCGGTTGCTATAACCGGTTTTCTTATTGCGTCTTATGTTTTAAGCCGTACGTATTCTCCTTAAGCTTCATATATTCCGTCAGCACTATTCTCCTTGAGCTTCTTATATTGCCTAAGCTGCAGGTATATCATGACCTCGGAAGCATATAAGAATATGCTCCCCGTAATAAGCAGGACGGCAAGCAGCCTTATCGAGAAGAATATTACAAAGAAGGCCATCAGGATAAAAACCGGTATAAGGTTCTGAGGCTTAATGAACATGCTTAATGCAACCTCGCCCATAATCACCCTGGCCTCCATAAAGACATAAAAGCCTGCAATGTACATTGAAATCACAAGCAGGAATGCAACAAGAACAAGGCATATGATAGAATATGCCCTGCCAATCCTTTCTCCTGCTGCCAGCATCCCGGCTATATTAAGAAAAATAAGCAGATTTACCGGAATGAATCTCATTAGCTTAAGTGAATTCTTAAGCCCTCTGAAATACTCCTTTACAATGCCGCTGTTGGCATCCATTACATTATCCATGACCCCCTTCCCTATCCTGAAAGCGGCTGCAAGAGCCGGTATGAGAAGCAGGGAACCGGACAAATATATGGTTGCAAAGGTCAAAATGCTTGTAAAAAATATTATGTGAACAGCGGACAGGATTCTATTAAGTAAGGTATCCTTCATCATGATTTTATAGCTCCGGCCAGACCGTAGAATATGTATCTTTGCAGCAGCAGGTACGCAATTCCTATCGGAACAATACCTAACAGGATTGCTGCAGCAACTATTTCAAAGGGCGTTGCCGTATTGCCGAAAAATTTATACAGCGCTACGGTAAAGGTCTGGACATCCTTCCTAAGGTATAGATTCGGAATAAAGAAATCATTATAATAACCTATTCCGTTCAGTATGAGCATGGTTGTGCAGGCAGGCCTCAGCAAAGGGAAAATAATGCTTCTGAATATCCTGAAATAGCTGGCTCCGTCTATAAGCGCAGATTCATCCAGCTCCTTCGAGATCGAAGACAGCAAATTCAGCATAATATAAATCCCCACAATTCCCACACCAGAATAAAGCAGGATAACCGAAGCCATCTTATTCACAAGTCTCATTCTGTATATAATCTGGAACACTACAGTCTGGGTTGTCACCACAGGTATGAACATGGTAAGAGTAAAAAGAGTCATAACAATCTTTTTACCCTTAAAGTCAAAACGGTGAAGCACATATGACACCATGGAGGTGAACACAATCTGCAAGGTCAGGGATATTGTAAGCAGGATTGCAGTATTAAGCAGCGCCTTTCCCAGCTTGCCGACCTTAATTGCATATTTGAAATTGTATGTATTAAGCCAATTCTTTGGCGGTGTCAGGACACTGGTCGAAGAATACTCGGCTCCTGTCTTTAATGCCATGAATACCAGGGGAATGATAGGTATTATTACAAATATGCAGGCTGCCGTAAGGAAAATATACCGTGACACCTTATATAGCTTGCTTTCCCAGATCATCTAATCATCTCCTTTTTTGCTGACAAGGCTCTGCAGGCCGACTGCAATAACAACTATGACAAATACCATAATTGAAAGTGCTGCGGCTAACCCCATCCTGTTATCCTCAAATGCACTTTGCTGTATCTGAATAACCGGCGTTGTAGTGCCATTGGAGCCGTTCATCATAATAAACGGTATCTCATATACCTGAATCGATCCTGAAACGCTAAGCAGTATATTGATGAACAAAACCTTTCTGATCTGCGGAATAGATATATATAAAATCTCCTGCAACTTTTTACAGCCGTCAACCGCTGCCGCCTCGAAGAGTTCAGAAGGAATTGTCTGCAATGCCCCGAAAAACATAATGAAATTCAAACCATAATAACGCCATATGCTGATTGAGGCTATTGACGGATTGACCAGTTTAAGGCTTTGGAGCCACTGGCGCTGCAATCCTTCGAGACCTATTGCTTTCAATATAGTGTTCAAAGTTCCTGAATTATTGAAAAATATAATAAAAATCGTAGAAACGATTACGCCGTTCAGTAAATAAGGAATGATCAATATACCCTTGAATAAGTTCAAGCCTCTGAACTTGCCGTTTACAAAAACAGCCAGTATAAAGGCAAATATAAGCTGCGGAATTGCCACCAGCATATACCACAGACAATTCTTGAACAGCATTATGTACTGCGGATCGGTTACCAGTCTTTTATAGTTTTTAAGCCCGATATATTTGGGAACCCCTACTCCCCGGTAATCGGTTAAGCTTAATAAAACATTTGTAATTATGGGTATGTATGCGAATACTAACAGATGGATTACCGGCAGTACCAAAAATGTTACAATAATCAATTTGCGGCTGTTAATTTTTTTCATATTATTATCTCCCGCTGCAAAGTATTTGGCTGCCATACACGGGCTTAATATGGGATACCGCCGCAACCCGTACCCGCAGGTACTAACAGGTTATGGCGGCATCCTCTATTCACCCTATTAACAGCTTGGTTAATTCCCTATGCTTATACTATTTCCATTCAAGCCCTAATTCTTTCTTGTACCTGGCATATGTTTCATTTTGAACCTTAACCTGGGCTTCATATGCGGACCAGTCGTCAGGCTTGGTTACGTCAAGGGAGTCGAATAACAAGCCTACATATTTGTAATCTGCATACAGTCCGGCTTCCTCTAAGATCTCCTGGTTGGCCAGCGTGTTATCATCGGTTGCAGGAGAGAACAGAACCTTGCACTTACCGGCATCTACCATTTCGTTTATAATGGAGTACAGTTCCGGAACTACAGGTGTTACGCCCTTCTTGTTGGCAATGAAGCCGCTGTCTGCGATAAACTGTGCATCTTCTGCAATGTACTCGATAAATGCTCTTGCTGCTTCCTTGTTCTTGGAGAACTTGCAGATTGCCCAGTTATCGGCGGGCGCTGCAAGCACATACCTGCCTGCGCCAAAATCAGGAGCAGGAGCAAACTTGATTATTGCAGGATCCTTGCCGTCCGGCACACGTCCCTGGATCTGAGGTACTACCCATGAACCGAACAGCATCATTGCTGCCCTGCCGTATGCAACGCTGTCCATTGCAACACCGAAATCGGTGTACTGCTCCGGCTCAAAGAAGCCCTTTGCCTTCCATTCGGTATACATCTTTATTGTCTTACCGAAAGGGGCATCCTCGCTGAAAGGATTTTCCGTCTTCAGGCACTCGGTGAATACATTGGCATTGCCTGCTACATAGCCGGCAAAATCCTGAACCGTTGCCAGAGGCCAGTTCTCGACTCTGTGCATGGAGATGGGTGTTGCACCGTTTGCCTTGATAGCTTCGCACATAGCATTGAACTCTTCAAGTGTTCCGGGTATCTCGTCATAGCCTGCTGCCTTAATGACCTCTTCGTTATATACAACTGCCTGGTTGTAAGCCTTGCCGGGCATTATGCTGTATATATATGTCCCGTCATTGGGCATTGCTGCAGCATAATCACCGTAAAGCTCCTTTCCTTCCTCAACAGTGCAGTAAGGCTCGGCATACTTTGCCCATTCTGCCAGGCTCCAGTTAGGACAGGTATAAACATCTACACTGTCGTCCTCAACCTGGAAAAACGGCCTAAGCTCATCTTCGTTAGTTACAACATTAAGCTCAACCTTGATTCCTGTCTCTTCAGTGAATCGTTCTGCAAGATACTTTAAGAATGCAGTATTCTCCACATCGCGGTATGTATTGCCGTCAGCATCCTTCTTCTCCTCACCAAGGACACGGTTGCCGCCGTGGGTGTATACCTTGATTGTGGTACCCTTAAGGTCGGATAGATCGGTTTTTCCGCCCTTATCCTCACCGGCTTCTTCACCGGCTTTTTTTGATGTGTCCACTGCTTTATCCTTGCAGCCTGCAATAGAGAATGCAAGTACAAGAACCAGCAACAGTGATAAAATTTTTCTCAGTTTCATTTTCAAACCCTCCCATTTTAAATTAAGTTATTTGCTAAAAATAACTTAATTTTATTATACTGTAAATCTGATTTAATTCATCATTAATATTTGTATATAATATTCATTTCTTGCATTATCTTATAATTTTTAACATATAAATCCTGCTAAGAGGTGCAAATTATGTATTTTTGCACAACAGAGCTTAATATTTAGCTTTTATTAATCATTATTTTNNTATTGCTATATTAAGGAATTTATACTATTATATGAATATAAAACACAATGGAAATATAGGAGCAGGTACTATGAAGTTTAAACAAGCATACGAGGAAGCTCTTCAGAGCAGCACCGGCCTTGTAAAGAGCATGTCCATGCAAAACTATATGCCAAATATGCTTTCCGTACCGTCCGATACCGACGGTTCTCTTCCGTATGTACAGGCGTATGCCCGTATAAACGCAGCCTTCCCATATTATTATGAAATGGCAGGCCTTGATTCCTATTGCCTTATTTACACCGAAAGCGGCATGGGCTCCCTTATATATGAAGAGAAAGGCTACAGTCTTGCTCCCGGAACCTTATCCTTTATATACTGTAAAGGTAAGCACAGGGTAGAGATCAGGCAGTCTCCCTGGAATTATATTGTCTTCTTTATACACGGCAATCCACTTCCCCACATTTATTCCATCCTTAATTCAGTGCGCGGCAGCCTGCTTGAATTCATCCCCGGCTCCTCCATACCCGACATGATAAACATGTTCTATTCCCGGGTAAGCAGCGACCCGGGCAAAACCTATCATATATCCAAAATTATCCTGAACATTCTATTGGAGCTTTTAATAGAAAAAGGCAGCCCGAACAGTGATGACTCACATGCTCCTGACTACCTGCTTAAGATTAAACATGACTTTGATTTTAAATATAACAATAATTATTCACTGGATGTGCTGGAACAGGAATACGGAATAAGCAAATATCGTATCTGTCGTGATTTTTTGCGGTTTTACAGCATTTCACCGATGAAATACCTTAATTACAGACGAATTGAAGCCGTTAAGGATGCTCTTGTGAATACTGATAAGCGCATAAATGAAATATGTCAGCTTGTTGGGTTTGACAATACAAACAGCCTTATCAGGCTGTTTAAAATGAAAACCGGCGTAACGCCCATGATGTTCAGGAGGCAGCCGCCTGCTTCGGACTACATGGATATTCCTGTTATCTAAATCCTATTCTATGCTTAACGCTGTCCTTATAAACTATGTGCCCGTCTATAACCTTAATAACCGGCTTTAAAGCTTTGTTCTCCATTCTGCTTAACAGCATGCTTATGCTGGTGCGTGCCATTTCCCTGGTATCAACCTCATAAGTGGTTATCCTTATGTCACATAATCCCGGATAAATGAAATTATCAAAGCCGACGACGGATATATCATCGGGAACACTATAGCCATTTTCCTTAAGGGACTTTATAACATTGCTTGCAGTCAGATCACAGTTGCATACAAATGCAGTGGGCATCCTTTCAGGGAATTTAAGCTTGAAAGAAGCCACATCTCCCGTCTCCCAATCCCTGTCATCCATCACCCATTCGTCAGGAACCTTCCTGCCATGCTCAAGCATGGACTTGCAGTAGCCGAAATATCTGTCGGTTATGCTTCCGGTAAACATTAAGGTCCCTACATATGCTATATCCTCATGTCCCATTTCAAACAGATAATTTGTGAGAATATAAGTACCGTAAAATCCATCTGAAATAACAGAATCAAAATGATTGGATTCATCAAAGAAGTCCAGGCAAACAACAGGTACCGACCCGTCGGTCTTAAGCTTCCTGACATAGCCGTTGCCTGGCTTGCCCAGCAATATTGCTCCGTCCACCCGCTTCTCCTTGATGAGCTTTGGCAGCTCCTGCTTGCCCTCATCCTCGGTACTGATGACCTCCAGCATGGTAAAGCATTCCTTTTGCACTGCTTCGGTAGCCACCTTCTGATAGAGCTTCCAGTAGAATGATTCATATTTGCCCAGATATTTATCAGGTATTATTATTCCTATATTGTAGCTTTTGACGCTCCTGCCGTTTCTGTAACTGCTCGGATGCCTGTAGTTCATCTGATTTGCCAGAAGCTTAATCTTCTCCCTTAGCTCCTCACTTACACCCTTCTGATCCGTCAAGGCCTTAGATACCGTTACAGTGCTTATATTAAGCTTTGCAGCAATATCTGCCATCTTTACCTTTTTAGCCATCTTCATACCTCTGTATTATTTTTAGCTTATTATTACTTTATTAATGCTAAATACATTGTAATTAATGGATATGGTTTTGTCAACCGACAAAGTATAACCCTTTTCATGCCAAGTAACCTCTCCATCAGCCCTTCATATAATACTGTATAAGCATAAATGGAGGAACAATATGAGCGAATTGCTTAAAATCGATCATATCAGTTATACCTACCACAGCCTTGATGGAGAAACACCGGCGCTATTCGATGTTTCTTTCACTGTTAANNCGGCTGCGGCAAATCCACCTTGCTTTCGCTTATTGCAGGCTTACTCACCCCAAGCAGCGGGTCAATATATATTAACGGCAAGGATATTAAATCCTCCGGGAAAAACATCGGCTATATGCTCCAGAAGGACCATCTGCTGGATTGGCGCAACACTCTTCGGAATGTCACACTGGGAATGGAGATACAGCATAAATTATCGGATAACAGCTATGTGCAAATAAATGAGCTTATGAACACCTACGGCCTTATAACCTTTAAGAACGCTTACCCTTCCGAACTGTCAGGCGGCATGCGCCAGAGAGCCGCACTTATCCGTACCCTTCTGCTTGAGCCGGATATCCTGCTGTTAGACGAGCCCTTCTCTTCTCTTGATTACCAGACAAGGCTTGAGGCTGCCGACGATATCTGGGGAATTATCCGCAAGGAGAAGAAAACCGCAATACTGATAACCCATGATATTTCGGAGGCCATCAGTATGTCAGACCGTGTTCTTGTACTGTCTGCCAGACCGGGCACGATTAAGAGAGCCTTTGATATCC
>DCTS01000112.1:24029-26242 GCA_002329645.1 Lachnoclostridium sp. UBA1434
TACTTCAATATGATATGGAAGGAGCTTAATCATAATGAGCAGGAAACGCACGTATAAGAAGCTTGCCGCAAGCAATGTCTCGGCTGCACAGCATGCCTTCATCAAGAAGCATATCCTGAAAATGCGCAGGATACGCATCATACAGCTTGTCATTCTGGTCAGCTTGATTGCCCTGTGGGAGCTTTCGACTATTTACGGCATTGTTGATCCATTCATATTCTCAAGCCCCTCAAGAGCGGTAAGAACCTTTATAGAAATGACGATTAACGGTCAGCTTTTTTACCATATCGGGATAACGCTTCTGGAAACCCTGATAAGCTTTTTCCTCGTTAATGCAATAGGACTGGTGCTTGCAGTTATCCTGTGGTGGAATGACAGCATATCAAAGGTGGCCGAGCCCTATCTGATAGTTTTAAACAGCCTGCCCAAGTCCGCCCTGGCGCCCCTGTTCATAGTCTGGCTGGGCAATAATATGAAGACAATAATAACTGCCGCTGTTTCGGTTGCTGTATTCGGAACCATAATAAGCCTGTATTCTCATTTCAAAGCGGTTGATGAGGAGAAAATCAAGCTGATATATACTCTTGGAGGGAATAAGAAGGATGCCCTGATCAAGGTAGTCCTGCCCTCCAATATTCCGTCCGTCATCAGTCAGATGAAGGTAAATATCGGATTATCTCTCGTTGGTGTGGTTATCGGCGAATTCCTCGCTGCAAAAGCGGGCCTGGGTTATCTTATAATCTACGGCAGCCAGATATTTAAGCTTAACTGGGTTATCTTAAGCATCATCATCCTGTGTGTGGTAGCTACGGGACTGTATAAGCTGCTTTCTTATTATGAAAAAAAATTTACCAGATAACAGCTTTATTATGAATGTAGGTACGCTATAATACTTGCGGTTGTCGTAAGGCTGCTTCTGTACTTGTTTTAAATTATAAATTTTCAATAAATCAATTATAAATAAAAAATAAATTATTTCTTGCTTAATAGGACATCCTCTAGTAAAATATAACCATAGTATTTTACTTAGGGGGATAAAGCCATGAGAGATTTTGTTATAACTGCTGACTCCAATTCAGATCTTCTTCCTGATTTTATTAAAGAAAATAAAATCGGTATAATACCTCATTATTATGATATCAACGGAACGACATACGGGGATGAAATCAATCTTACCCCCAAGGAATTTTACGACAAGATGAGAGAAGGCATCATGCCTACCACTATGGCAAGCAATCCCGAGGTCATAAGAAGCACCTTCAGGAGATATGTTGAGAAGGGGCTTGATATTCTTCACATCAGCTTCTCTTCAGCCTTAAGCGGAGGCTGCAGCAATGTGATGACGGGTGCCCTGGAAATATGTGAAGAGTATCCGGAAGCTACAATCATAGTTGTAGATACCCTGAATGCATCCGTAGGGGAAGGTATGTTTGTCATGAAGGCTGTCGAGCTTAAGGAATGGGGGAAATCCCTTGAGGAAACGGCTGCCTGGCTGGAGAATCATAAATTTGACTTATGTGTGCGCTTCATTGTTGATGATCTTAACCATCTGTACAGGGGCGGCAGGATATCCAAGACAAGCGCCATGGTTGGCACCATGATTAATGTAAAGCCCATACTCCACATTGATATGGAGGGTAAGCTGGTTCCAATGTCAACCGTAAGGGGCAGAAAAAAGGCCATGAATACCATCTTTAATGATATGATGGATTCTCTCGGCAAATACAGGATTAATTCCGACGCAATATGCATAGCCCACGGCGATGCACTTGAGGATGCGGAGCACTTGGCTTCCATGGTTAGAGAAAGCCTGCCTCATAAGAAGGTATATATCAATTATGTCAGCCCCAGCATCGGCTCCCACTCGGGCCCTGGTACAATCGGCCTCTGCTTCTGGGGAGAGAAAAGATAGGTTTGGTATTATAGTATATATTACATAAGATAATTCCTGCCTCATGCTTCCGATTATATCGGATAGTATGGGGCAGGCTTTTTTACGCTTTACGCGGTAATATGCTTGTTTATCTTTTTTACAGGTATTTAGTATTTAATTTTATCAGCTATAAAACTATGGAGGAATTTCTTTTCAGAATTTCTTTTCAATAAAAAAGCCTTGAATTTTTGCCGGGATTAATATAGAATATTTGAGTAGCCGGTCTGACCGGTAAATAAGCTTCTCTAGCTCAGTCGGTAGAGCAACGCATTCGTAATGC
>DCTS01000019.1 GCA_002329645.1 Lachnoclostridium sp. UBA1434
AACTGTCAAAGATGGGATTATATCATTACGGTATTTTAAAATCAATGCGCATATCACTTGCTGTGACTATCATATCATTCATAGCGATTTTCTTATCCCTCGCCAGGCTTCTCCTGTTGCTTACCGGGCTCCATATATTACTCACCCGGCTTCTCAAAATGCTGGTAGTCCTTTCTGCTATTCCATTCGCCGCCCCAGGTAAAGCCCCGGGATGTAAATGCCTCATAACATACATCCCCCTTTCTTATGTAGTACGGGCAATCACCGCTGCGGTCGGTATGCCCTGCGCCGTTTGCCGGCAGTACTACTTCCTCCCCGTCCACATAAGCCACATATGGATTGTATAAGGGATTGACATCAACAGCCAGACCAAGGCTGTGCCTTGACAGCTTTGTCGTTCCAAGTATATAGCGGAAATTGAATGCCGAGGAGTTGTTTGCTTCCATTGACAGAATGTCATCCGCATTGTACTCGTCTATAAGCACCATCCTCTCTATCGGGTATCCTGCATAATAAAGCTCGTGAAATATTCCCGCTATATCCTCAGCAATTTCATGATTAACAATCAGCTCGCCGATATATGTCTTCCCATCGAAGCCTTTATGTAATACCCTGATATATCTAAGTTCTTCATATGGAACGGTGCAGTCCTCCCCATAGGAAAGCCCGTTAATCCTTGTCTTAACCTCCGAGTCAAGCTCAACCGAATAGAAGAGCTTGTCAATCTCGTCTTCATTAAGCCCTTCCGTATCAATTAGGCTGCCAGCCGGATATGAAGCAATATCTATTACCGGATCCTCGTATCCGTTACGAACCGTCTCAGACATGTCATCTATCATTGTATTCTCCTCCATATGTAAGCTGTCCCGAACCCCGGCATTGATACTTCCCTGAGCTTTGGCATTGTCATTTCCCTGAGCTTTGGCATTGCCGCTTCCCTGAGCTTTGGCATTTAAGCTGTCCTGAGCTTCTGCATTAAGACCCTCATGAACTTCTGCATTAAAGCCTTCCTGAGCTTTTGCGTCAGAACCTTCCTGAAGTTCTGCATTTAAATCTTCATAAACTTCTGCATGTAAGCTCTCATACATCTTGCCCTTGTCAGGTGAAGAGGTTTTGGAACAGGACACAGTAATAATACACAAGAGGAGAATTTCGATGCTTGCAATAACTCTTATGTACATCTTAATCCTCCTCTATTACATGAATCTCCAGATAATCAAAATCAATTGCTTCAATAAAATTATCCTGCCGAAATCTGACCTTGTCATAACGCTTAAATTCAGCTATCGTTGAGTCCAGCCATATGGGTTTTGCAAGGTCGAGCCTGTGGCAGATTTCATCTATAGCAACAAATATTTTCTGTGTCCTTCGCATATCGGTATTGTCATTGCATATAACCATATTCTTTATCATTCGGTTATCCTTAAATACCTTTGCCCAAATTCGAAACATCTTACACCTCTCAAAGAAGTTGCTAAATCCCGCCGGTCATTATATAATTAATTCGTACGACTGTTATTATTATATACGAATAACACGTAATTTAAAAGCTTAAAAATTAAGGTTAGAGGGATTAAGTATGGATGGAAATGCACGCAGGGAGGAATTATTAAGGATCCTGAAAAATCGTCCTGAGCCCGTGTCAGGTACTGAATTATCCGGGCTTCTCGGTGTCAGCCGGCAGGTCATTGTTCAGGATATTGCCTTGCTGCGCGCAAATGACGTAAACATATTATCCACCACCAGAGGATACCTTCTGTACAAGCAGGATCATCCCCGGGTAAAACGGATAATGTGGGTCAAGCATACAACCGGTCAGATAGAGGATGAGCTTTGTACAATCGTGGACCTGGGAGGCGAAATCGAGGATGTAAAGGTTATTCACGAAATATACGGTGAAATTGCCACCCGGTTAATTATACGGAATCGCAGTGATGTATATGACTTTATAAATAAGGTAAGGGAGAAGAAAATAGTCCCCCTTAAGGAGCTTGCCGCAGACGTCCACTCCCATACTGTTATAGCCGCTTCCGAGGAAATCCTGGATCGCATAGAGCAGTCCCTGAGAGAAAAGAAATATTTATATGAAGGATGAAGCAGTATAAGCGCAATGCCGCACAGCATTACATAAACTGTCCCAAATATTATGTGCTCCATTCATAAGGGCATACGCCATTATGAAAAGAGCACATTTTTATTCCAAAACATATACTTTCTTCTGGGTCTTATACTGCCCTGAAATTTATTACCTGATTTTATCTTGTACTTAACGAAGATACAGCATGGGATTTNNTTGCGTCGTCCTTCAATACCGAAAAGTATAGGTTGCTTCCTTCTACAAGATAGTATTTGGTCGGATCGTCGATAATACCTATTACTTCTCCTTCCTCAACCAGATCCCCTACCTCCAGCTTAATCGAAGCATCATCCAACTGGCCGTAGACCAGCTTGAAGCCATCGCCTATATCCATAGTAACCGTAAGCCCTGTCTCTTCGTTGGTATCGATGCTGCTGACGATACCTGTTGCTGCTGCTTTTACCTCTGTTCCCACCTCAGCATCTATAATAATTGCCGGGTTGCATTTATACTGCATTAATGTAGCATAATAAATTGTACGGTCCATGCTGTAATTCATTATGACATTTCCCTCGACCGGCCATAAAAGCCCTTCATCCGGCGAAAATTTAAGAATAACCGGTTTATCCTGCCGTACATTCGAACCGGCTGTCTCCACAGCCTTCGGCTCCTTATCCTTCTTGTCTTCAACCACATTAGCCGGAGGCGTTATCACCTCTTCCGCAAGATCAATACCCTGCTCTTCCGCTTCAGTATAGATATCAAATTCCAGCAAGTTTTCATTACTGCTGCTTACCTGACCGTCTCCTCCATCCGCAACACTTTCTGCCTCATCAATATCGGCAACCAGACCGGAGGAATCAAATTCATCTGCCAACAAATTATCATCTTCGTCGACTGCTATGTTATTATCCGGCTCATTAAGATCAATAAAATCCTCGCCAGTATCCCCCTCATCAGAGGATGACAATCTTGATCCGATAATCGCTACCGCAGCAATAGCTATGACCCCGACAAATAATAACACATAATAACCTTTGCCTTTGAAAAATTCAGCAAATCTGTTCTTTTTCACTGTTATCACCTCAAACTATATTCTTCTCAGATAATAAATTATTTATACCTTAGTCATGCCCAGAGACTGAAGAATTTCCAATTCATTTGGACAATCACTCTATTTATGTAATATTTCCATTTCTATAATAATTAATCCAAACTGCACGCTTATTCTTGACTTTTTTCAATAAATATATAAAATAGAACTATGCGGTAAGTATTGCGGGTATATTTTCTTTAGCAGAGATAGTTCTATATGCGAATGCTGTACAGCATACGGAAATAGTACAATATGAGGATGTAGTTAAGCTTGCAGATATAGTATAATGTGCGGATATTATTCTGCATGCGGGTATAGTTTAGTATGCGGATATAGTTCAGCATGCGGGTATAGCTTAGTATGCGGATATAGATAAACGTGCGGATATAGTTCAATGGTAGAATACAAGCTTCCCAAGCTTGGGGTGCGGGTTCGATTCCCGTTATCCGCTGAAATAAAAAAGGTGCTACGCTTTTTTCGTAGCACCTTTTTTATTTCAGCGATATACCATAAGAATTGGAGACTGCAAGAAAAAGCATGAGCCCACTGGCGAAATGCTTTTTCTTGTTAAGCCTTGTCCACGTTCTTCAGGGCAAGGCTTTGTTCGACGGTGAATTGATGCTTTTACAATTCACCGCCCGTTATCCGAATTGTAATTATAAAAGGTATGCTGGAAGAATAAAGCATGCGCTTCTGGCAAATGTTTTATTCTTCCTAAGCCATGGCAGTGTTTATCACGGGCATGGCTTTTTCCGGATTACCCATTTAAAAGATCGCTACCATATACAGACAAAAAATACAATCCAATTAGAAGTTTAAATATTGTCACCTCAATGGACATACGTTTCCACATCGTGTACATACATTACCATCTTTCACATTACAGTTGCTATTTATACTTCTGTTTGCAATAATTTCTTGATAGTACTATCTTTCATAGTTCAATAGTAAACGTATTTTAATTAACAACGATGTTCAATTGAACATCATAGAAATTGAAATTGTATTCTACTCCAATCACTGTAACCATTTTCCAATAAAGTAATGAAACATTATAATGTTATCCCATGAAACAATCTCACTTTTCTTTTTCATATATGGTTCTATCATATCATAATGTAACAATATCTATTAAAAACTCAATCAAAAGTCTGTGTATTCAGACATATTAAAATTAAATGAGATTTCTTAGGTTCCAACTACTTCTCTTCTTTCAGTTTATCAATAATAATCCAATATTCATGTATACCTTGTACGTAATATTATTAAGACAACTCACGTCTCAATTCTTCTGATACTTCAGCTAGTTCACGGTTGAGATCCTCAATATATTTCGTACATACTTCAATGTACATAACCCGCTTATATCCTTCGTTAACAGACAGTTCTAGCTTAATGTCAGAGCGAATCAGCCTTCTAAGTAAGATGGCAAAAATATTTTTTAATTGACCCTGACAAGCCGAACTATTTAAGTTCACATCGATAGGTTCATCAGTAACATAAAATCGTAGAATATCTGTATCAGGATCAGCTTCTAATAAATTAACTTTAATTATCTCGTGATTCATAAATATCTCTCCTTTCATAAAATGCATCACGCCCACCTTCAAGTGAATGCATGCTTTCTTCTGTCCAGCTTCTTACATCATCTTGGTCATCGATATTAACAAGTCGATCATCGAATGGATTACCAACATATGTCCTGGAAACACCATTTTCATGAGTTCTGAAAATTGACATATATGGTAAAGTTCTAACAGCTATATTTGCATTATGAGTTGCAACTACAACATACTTTCTACGTTTTGCCAAATCACTTATAATCGGTCGGATATCAGTATCTATATATAAATTACCCATGCCAAGCTCAGGTTCATCTAAAAAGTAGGCATCAGCATCCTCATAGAGGGTCTGTTGAAGCAATAATATTCCTTTTTCACCATTTGATGGAGAGTATTCTACTCCGTCAGAAGTAACAATTTGTTTTGATCGCCCTAGAAATGGTTTAACTGACTTTATAGAATTTTCTTTGCACTCTGTATTTAAACCGTCTAAATATGTTGCCAAGTTATCATCAAAAATATTTTCTCGGATATACTCAAGTTGTTAATGCTACTCTAAAATTGTACCACATACCGGTGAAAAAGTAGGCCACCTTAATCAAATTTCCTGTATGATTAAGTTACCAATACTATATCGTACAGGAGGAAAGGTATGATTAAGATGGCACAATTAGAGAATATCAGAAAAATGTACTATATGGAAGACCTAAGTATCAGGGAAATTAGCCGTAGGACTGGTATACACAGGGATACTATCTCAAAATATATATCCCTGGAAGAACCAAAACCCCCAAAATACAAATTATCAAAGGAGAGGAAACATCCGGTACTGGGTCCATACATACCAATGATCGAAAAGATACTGGAAGATGATAAGAGCAGACCTCGAAAACAGCGTTATACAGGGACAAAAATATTTGAAATACTTAAGGCAGAAGGGTTCACAGGTGGGTACAATACTGTAATGGACTATCTGAGGAAAGAATACAAGAAGCAAAGGGAAGCTTTCCTGCCTCTTGAATTCGAATTAGGAACCTATGCCGAAACAGACTGGACAGAGGCATATTTTTATCTTAAGGGTAAGGAAGCCAAGGCACAT
>DCTS01000035.1 GCA_002329645.1 Lachnoclostridium sp. UBA1434
GCGCAGATCCGGCTTGTCGGTACCGAACTCCAGCATAGCCTGCCTGTAGCTGAAAACAGGGAACGGCGCATCGGTAACTTCATAACCTTCAGGTGCGAACTTTTTAAAGGTTGCGGCCAGCACCTCCTCGCCCACGTGGAAAACGTCCTCCTGGGTGGCAAAGCTCATTTCAAAGTCGAGCTGATAGAACTCACCCGGAGAGCGATCGGCCCGGGCATCCTCGTCACGGAAGCAGGGGGCGATCTGAAAATACCTGTCAAAGCCGGCGACCATCAACAACTGCTTATATATCTGCGGTGCCTGGGGCAATGCATAAAATTTTCCTTTAAACTTCCTGGATGGAACTATATAATCCCTTGCTCCTTCGGGAGAGGATGCCGACAGAATCGGCGTTTGTATTTCAACAAAGCCCATCCCGGTCATCTTCTGTCTTAAGAAGCTGATAACCTGGGACCGAAAAAGAATATTTTCCTTAACCTTCCGGTTTCTCAAGTCAAGGTAACGGTACCTTAAGCGCACTTCCTCCCGAATTTCCTTGGAGGTAATGATTTCAAAGGGCAGGTCCTTATAGACCCGGCCTAAAAATGTAACCTTTTGTGCCGCAATCTCAATGGTACCGGTGGGAAGCTTGGGGTTGTAGGTTTCTTCATCCCGTTTTTCCACCATACCTTCAATGGATAGGCATTCTTCCTTCCGGATACCTTTAGGAAGCTCGATGCTTCTGAAAACCACCTGCATGACGCCGTACATGTCCCTTAGGTCGATAAAGGACACGCCGCCGTGATCACGGATGTTTTCAACCCAACCGGCAATTTTAATGACTTTGCCGATATCTTCTTCGGTTATTTGATTCATTGTCCTGGTACGATAAATTTCTGACATAAAATCTCCCTTCTAAGCTTTTTTCAATTCACTGTATCGGGAGAGCAACTATGAAATATAAAAAAGCTGCTCGCCCTAAATAAAACTTCAGGGCGAACAGCACTAATAACGTCCGCGGTACCACCTGAATTACTGTACATTATCGTACAGTCACTCCTTAGTGTTTGCCATTGTAACGTTCGGCTTACGTCGCACCTACTAATCATATACAATATGACTTTCAGATTGAAGCTGGTGAAGTGTTATTCACATGAATTCACTTTACAGGGTTCTCACCATTCCCCGCTCACTGTGAACGATAATTCATGCTACTTCTCTTCGTCATTGCTTTTCTGTATATATATTGTTGCTTATTTTAATATATTCAGCTTATCCTGTCAACAAAAATTTATCCTTGCGGCACAATATCATTTGAACAACAAATTATCGCAAGCTTCGCAACGGCCGTTTTGTATATCATTCATTGTTTTACAGAACATGCAGGGAATTGCGCTGTCATGTGATTTGTCATACTTTTCATAACTAAACGACAGATTAGGATGATAGCGGACACGGTCGCCGACATTCAGATAATCATAATAATCCCTGTAATCGGGGCCGCCGTTGGAACTGCCTACGCTGATCTTCTTCTTACCGCTGTCGGTACGAAAATATATAATATAATCGGTGTAATGCTGTACTTCACCGTCTCGGAACCGCCTGCTTCTGTTTTTAGTCTTTTTGTCAACCACAATGCCGTCCCAGGTGCGCTTTGCATTGGTAAGAAAAGAGCCGAATACGAAAAACAGCAGAATCACAACGGATATTCCGCCGCCGAAAACAAGTGCATCCACTGTTCTAACCTCCTCGGAAGCAAAGCTGACAATTAAAAAAATGATAAGAGGCAGCGGAACACCGATGATAATGCAGCCGCGGCCTTTTTTATTTCTTTTCTCTATCTTCTTAATGACCTCCGGGTCGTTAATACGCTCGGAAAAGCCTACGCATCCCGGCATATTATAATTTGATAAAGAGCCGGTATTGAGGCTTTGAATTGTCACAGCACTGCCGCACTTCCCGCAAAATGCGGCTTTATCAGTTAACTCCGCTCCACAATTTACACAAAATCTTGCCATTGATTATCCCCCTTTATGATTTTCAATAATGATGCTTTTACTATTCTTCCGTAGATCTCTTCCTTTTTACTGCTGCTATTTGCTTGCGATGCATCAAGAACCTGATTAACGTCCTTTGTTGCCGTCCATTTTCCTGATGCGAATGATTTTACATCCTCTATAAAGCTCATCTTAAATTTGCCGCTCAAAAGACATATTCATTGAGCCCTTAGCTCCAGTATAAATTTTATGGCAGGATGCCTAAAAAAGCATCGTTCGAAAGGGTGAATTTAATAAAAGACCCTCTCACTCTTTTGGGTGAGAGGCCGTTATATAACCTGTATGATGAATAATCAATCAATATTCACTCTACAGGCTATAATTTATATTTATGTCCTGTATAANNCAATGCCAGTACAGCCACAAAAAGTCTTTGATATAGATTATGCTTCTTCATTGTATTACCCTCTCCAAACATATTTATATTCCATTGTAATCCTTTCCGATAACCGTTAATTATCAAAGGTTGGTCCCCTTCCCCATATCTTTCTATGCAGCTCACTGTCAATAAAGTTAAAATATGAAAGCATCCCATGCTTTTCAAAGAACTGTGCATTGCCTTCTACAACTGTAGATTCCATTAGGCCGCCTTCCTCGCCATGGCTTAAGTATGCCTTAAAGGAATAATTTGATTTTATATCATTGCTTCTTGATATTTCAATATTATCCACTGTAATTCTATATCCCA
Source organism: Lachnoclostridium sp. UBA1434 (assembly GCA_002329645.1). Taxonomy (GTDB): domain Bacteria; phylum Bacillota; class Clostridia; order Lachnospirales; family Lachnospiraceae; genus Mobilitalea. The sequence goes on from DCTS01000035.1 coordinate 2,725, forward strand.
TAGCAGTGTTGTAAACATGGTTATTTATCATAAATCTTTGTTCAAATAAAGCATATCCGCTGTCAGTAAAGTATGGCCCGTAATATTCCCTTAAGTATTCTTCAATCCCGGATGTGTCAAGATTAATAAGCCAATCCTCTGAAGAAGGGTTCTTCGGAACAGCTTGCTCATACATTTTAACATACAGATTAGTCAGCTCCTTATTGGGACATGTAAACATTTGAAGGACTACAGTCTCCAGCGCCTTCCTGTTACTTTTGTCCATCCTGTTGGCTATTATTCTCGGCACAGCAAATGCAGCCGCTACACATATAAGCCCTAAAAGGAATGTTACTGATGCAAGAATAATGTTTTTTTTTGCTTTCATTAATTCACCTCACAATCGCCCTGAACAAAAGCAGGCATGATAACACTTCCATTATATCATATATCAGGAAAAAAAGATGCCTAATTGTAATTTTAAGGCTATTGTAAGAATTGCAGAATTCTCACTGTCCATATTTCTCACTCGAGCATTCATCAGCATAACCGATTTCCGAGTTGCAGCCCTGTATTAGACACTGGCCTGTAACCTGCCTTCCGTTAAGCAAAACATTATAATCCGGATCATAAAACTGCGGAGTTGACAGCTTCTTAAGGTAACCCTTCTTATAGAGCTTCATAAATATCTCATCGGATACCTCCTAGAGAGGGAGGCTTTTCAGCGGGTCATTGGAGTTTGGAGTACTGCACTGTCTGAAGATAGTTCAAATCCTCAAGGACGC
>DCTS01000081.1 GCA_002329645.1 Lachnoclostridium sp. UBA1434
AATCAATATACCGGCTTGCCGTTCAGGAATTATTGACATGCTGCCAAAAGTTCCCGATAATGGAATCACCAGGTAATTTATATGTACACATTTGATTGAATAAGTCATAAATTATCAGCATAATTAATGAAGGTATNNAATTAATGAAGGTATCTATCAGCATAATTAATGAAGGTATCTATCAGCACAATTAAGGAAGGTATCTACTTGCATAATTAATGAAGGTATTTATTTGCATAATTAAGGAAGGTATCTATTTGCATAATTAAGGAAGGTATCTTGCAGAATATTGGGCAAAATGCAAGGCTTTATTAATATCGCTATGATATAGTTATATCGAGGTGAGGGTAATGGAGTGGATTGATAATCTAAGCAGAGCAATAGGATACATCGAATTACACTTAAAAGAAAAGCTGGATTATGAGGAAGCGGCGAAAATCTGCTGCTGTTCTCTGTCCAAATTCCAGCAAATTTTCTTGTTGTCAACAGGTGTAACACTTTCAGAATATGTGCGATACAGACGTATGACTATTGCTGCACACGAATTAATTAAAACAGACATTAAGATAATTGATTTAGCGTTCATGTTTGATTATGATTCACCGGAAGCATTTACACGGGCTTATCAGTCGTTCCATGGAGTTCCGCCGTCTGTTACAAGGAAAACCCGGATCTTCGATGAATACGACCGGATAGTATTTCAAATTCAAATATATGGAGGGAGATCAAAAATGGGATCAAACAAGATTTTACGTATCGAAACCGAACGGCTTATTATAAGGAAGTTTGTACCGGAGGATTGGAAAGACTTACAGGAAATTGCAATATCTAAAGAGCAATCACCGTTTGCCTGCTGTGACCATACATGGCCCACAGATGAAGCAGGAATCAAAGATGCTGTCGAGTATTTTTCAAAGGAGCATCAGTTTTGGGCTGTTGAAGTTAAGGATTTAAAAAAGGTGGTATGCCTTATCAATTTTAATTATATGGACGATGAGCAGACTCTGGATATAGGCCATGTTATGAACCTGGAATATCTGGGCAATGATTATGATTATGAAGCTCTAAAGGTTCTGTATAATTACGGCTTCATTCAGCTGGGCGCTGAAAGAATACAAGCTAACTGGGCATTAAATGATAAGGATAAGCTTGCTCCGCTATTAAAACTCGGTATGAAGGTTACCAGGACAGGAATGATTGATAAATTCAAACCTGACGCTAATGGGAAGGTTTCGCAATTTGAAGGCTGCCAGCTTATTATTACAAAAAATGAGTGGCTGACAAATCCGGCAAAATAAATGCTCTTAGCTTATCTTTCAAACCTTTTCAACAGGGACATTTTAATCTTTTCATGTTTACCGGAATAGGGATGTTCACGCAATGGCAGATTGAAATACGTTTTACCTTTCAAAACCGTTGTCGGGTGTGTGAACTCCCTATATCCCCACTCTCCGTGGTATGCGCCCATTCCCGAGTGCCCTGTCCCATTGAATGGCACGCCTTTAACCATCATATGAATACAAACCTCATTAATGCATCCTCCGCCATATTGCTGCGTCGACATAACCTTCCTAGCCCATTTCATATCCTTTGTGAAAACATACATGGCGAGAGGATGCTCCCTGTCGGCAATGGTTTCCATAAGCTTGTCGACTTCCTCGTCCTTGAAGGGTACTATGGGTAAAATCGGACAGAACAGTTCTTGCTTTACTATATCCTCATCCGTCCTGACCGGATAAATCATAGTCGGAGCAAACCTTCTTGCTTCTTTGATACCGGATCCTCCGAAAAGTATCTTATCCTTATATTCATCTGCAAGCCTCTGACATTTGTCAAATGCCGAATCGCTGATGAGCTTCGGATATTCTTCATTTTCTTCGGGCCTTACACCGATCTGCCTGATAAATTCATTCTTTAATGCCTCGTTAAATGAATCCGCTATCTCATCAGCCACCGCAATCTGATTGATATTAATACAGATCTGACCTGCATTGCATAACTTGATGAATGCAATCTTGCGTGCGGCATCCTTAATGTTGGCGTCTTTTCTGACAATACACCAGTTGCCATTCTCGCCGCCAAGCTCAAGCGCCACCGATGTCAGATTTTTAGCAGCTTCCGTAAGCACATGCTTGCCGACTGCAGGGGAACCTGTATAGAATATCTTATCAAATCGCTGTGCCAGACACATATCAGCCACATCGTGACCGCCGTCTATTACGGTAATATAGTTTTCGGGAAATATTTCCGAAATCAGTTTTTGCAATGCTTTGGTACTTGCGGCCGATTTTGAGCTTGTCTTAATGACTGCGGTATTGCCTCCTGCAATACTTGCCGTCAATACGCCCAGCGTCAGAAGAATCGGGAAATTGAACGGGCTGATAATGAGCGAAACGCCGTATGGCAGCTTGTATACCGTGGTACGCATGCTCGGAAAGCATATAATGCCGCTGTAATGCTTTTCCGGCCTGGCCCATTTTTTCAATCCGTGAATGGTTTCATTAATCTCTACGATTACAGGGCCAATATCGCACAAGTAGGCTTCCGTTTTGCTGCGACCCAGATCCTCGTACAACGCTTTTTCAAGCTCTTCCTCACGGGCAATGACAGCAGCCTTCAGCTTTTTAAGCTGCTGTAATCTCCACTTAACATCCAGGGTAACCCCGGAACGAAAGAAGCTTCTCTGATTTTCAACTATTTCCTGTATTTTCTCCAGTGTATAGGCCATAATTATTACCTCCTTACCCTGATCTTGTCAAGCAGATGCATAATCTCTTTGTCACTGAGAGTTTTTGGTTGCGAGTAATATTCTCTATTACCAAATAATGATTGTACCTATGGATATATTATATCATATATTTTAAAATTTTGTCCCGGTGCTAATAAAGGCTTACTGCTTACAGCAATCAGCAATTACTATAAAGTCAGAAACCTTAAGATAAAGCCCTCGTTGATGGCGTAATAATAATGTGTTACAATCAGCACATAAAACAATTATTTCAGAAGGTGGCACAGATGAAGCAGGAACGACAATATCCCAAGGTTATGATATCAAACAAGGCGGAGCGCAGTATCAAGGATGGGCACCCATGGATATACGGGGAAGAAATCAGCAATACAGAGGGCGTGCCCCAAAATGGCGGGCTGGTGGATGTATTTGCCGGAAATGCTTTTATGGGTACGGGCTTTTACAACAGCGCCAGCAAGATTACCGTTCGACTTATCTCACGCAACGCCAATGATGTATTTGATGCCCGCTTTTGGCGCCGCCGTGTGGAATATGCCGTTAATTACCGCAAAACCGTAACGTCCGGTGCAGATTTCACCTGTTGTCGTCTGATTCATGGTGAGGCTGATCAGATGCCGGGGTTGACAGTGGACCGTTACGGCAGCATTCTGGCTGTACAGATTACCTGCCTTGGAATGGAGCTTGTCAAGGATACGGTTTACCGTGCCCTTTGGGATGTGCTTACTGAAGCAGGTGAAGCTGTCACCGGCATTTATGAGCGCAATGATATTGCCCTGCGTACACGGGAAAATCTGCCGGAATATAAGGGCTGGTACCGTTCCGATGGTATACCGGTGCCGGAATCTGCCGTGACTCAGATATGCGAAAATGGCGTGAAATACCTGGTAGATGTTGAAGATGGACAGAAAACCGGCTTTTTCCTTGATCAGAAGTATAACCGCGCCGCTGTAGCACGTATAGCCGGCGGCAAACGGGTATTGGACTGCTTTACCCATACAGGCTCCTTCGGCTTAAATGCAGCCTTGGGCGGAGCTGAACATGTGACCTGCGTGGATATCTCACAGTCAGCCATTGACATGGCAAAGGCAAATGCAATACGCAACGGGCTGGAGGGAAAGATGGATTTTCTGTGTGAAGACGTGTTCGACCTGCTGACAGAGTTGGCTGACAAGAAATGTCGTGACTATGACTTTATCATCCTTGACCCGCCGGCCTTTACCAAATCCCGTAAAACCGTGCAGTCTGCCGCCCGCGGATATAAGGAAATTAACCTGAAGGCTATGAAGCTTCTGCCCCGGGGAGGATATCTGGCAACCTGCAGCTGCAGTCACTTCATGACGGATGACTTGTTCCGCAAAATGCTGGCAAGCGCTGCCAAGGATGCTTCAGTATCCCTCAGGCAGATTGAAGCCCGCCAGCAGGCTCCGGACCATCCCATCCTGTGGAATGTTCCGGAGACGGACTATCTTAAGTTTTATATCTTCCAGGTCGTATGACATGAAATTCGTATCTTCGGGTTATATAACCTGATATTCGTATATTCCGGATCCTGTGACCTGAATTTCGTATCTTCGGGCCATATGACCTTGAATTTCGTATCTTCCGGGTTGTAATCTGATTTTCATATTTTCCGGGTCCTGTGAACTGAATATCGTATCTTCGGGTCATATGACCTTGAATTTCGTATCTTACGAGCTGTAATCTGATTTTCATATTTTCCGGGCTGTGTAACCTGAATTTCGTATTTTCAGGGTCATAACGACCTTGAATTTCGTGTCTCCCAGGCTGTTATCTGATTTTCATATCTTCCGAGTCCTGTGACCTGAATTTCGTATCTTTCGGATTGTAGATATGATTTTCATATCTCCTGGGCTGTATAACCTGAATTTCGTATTTTCAAGGTCATAACGACCTTGAATTTCGTATCTTCCGGGTTATATGACCTGAATCACGGATACGAACCGATTTAGTATAAAGTGCTCCGCACTATACAAGAATGGTTAAGAGGCTGCAGCAACTGCTGCAGCCTCTTACGGTTTATATTTATCGATATGATATTTAATCCATCTATTTGCCAGTCAACTGTCGCTATTATCTGCCGGAACTGCTTCTTTCAAATGAACAACTCTGATATCAGCAGTCGTATGTTTTTGCAGCTTCGAACTCGTCCAGTATAGCCTGTTCCAGCTTTTTCGTCAAAAGCGAAACGACTACGATTACTATGCATGAGAGAACGAATGCCGGAAACAGTTCATATATGGCAAATACGCCGCCAAGCTGTGAAATCAGCTTATTCCATATGAATACCATACTGCCTCCGGTGAGTATTCCTGCGATAGCACCAGCCCTTGTCGTCCTCTTCCAGAACAATGAGAACAGTATTATAGGTCCGAAGGTTGCTCCAAAACCTGCCCATGCAAATGATACCACCTTGAAGATAACACTGTCTTTATCCAAAGCTACAATTATTCCGAATAAGGAGACAACCAGCAAAGTTATACGGGAAACCAGCATAACCTGCTTATCGGTTGCATTCTTTTTGAATATTCCTTTGAAAATATCCCGTGAAAGTGCCGATGATGCTATGAGCAGATACGAGTCGGAAGAACTCATCGTGGCAGCAAGGATTCCTGACATGATTATGCCTGCCACAAATGCAGGAAGCAATCCTGTGGACATGGTAATGAATATATTCTCTGAAGCGCTCCTTGTAAGCAGCTCGGCAGGATACAGCGTTCTTCCTGTAAGTCCGATTGCAACTGCAACAAACAGCGAAATAACGCACCAGATTATTGCTATACGTCTCGACTTCTTCAACTCAGCAGACCTTTTTATTGCCATGAATCTTAAAAGTACCTGAGGCATACCAAAATATCCAAGACCCCAGGACATGGTTGATATGATAGTCAGCAGGCCATATTCTTTGGCTGCTCCGAACATGGGCTTCCCCGCAGCATCAAGTATCTGTACTTCGTCCGCCGTCAATTGGGGCTGAGCTATACCAAAAAATTCGGAAAAGCCCGGAATTGACTTCATATTATCAATAATAACAGGTATCCCTCCGGCAGCGATCACTCCAACGATCAAAACCGTGCAAAGCGCAACAATCATAACGATTCCCTGCAGGAAGTCCGTAGTGCTTTCTGCAAGAAAACCGCCAAGATACGTATACAGAATTACTATAACCGCACCTATTATCATAACGGTCTGATACTGCATTCCAAATAAAGTACTGAACAGCTTACCGAACGTAACAAAGCAGCTTCCTGCATAAACCGCGAAAAAAACAAGTATGAACAGTGATGCTATCGCCAGAATTATTCTCTTATTCTCTTTGTACCTGTTGCTTAAAAAC
>DCTS01000039.1:0-730 GCA_002329645.1 Lachnoclostridium sp. UBA1434
GGTCCGCATGCCGTGTTGTTGACAGCCGGTGGGATATGAATATTACGGATTTGCCGGCTGCAGCTTTAAGCATTGTATTGTTAAGCTGGTACTCCGCGATCGGATCCAGAGCGCTGGAGGGTTCGTCCAGAATTATCATTCCGGAATCCTTGTAAAATGCTCTTGCTATAGCTAACTTCTGGCTTTCGCCGCCCGACAGGTCGACGCCCTCCTCTTCGAATTCTGTGGTAAGCTCNNTAAATCCGCTGTAATCTATTGCCTGAAGTATTTTATGCCTGTACTTGCTTTCAAGGGCTTCCTCATGCTCGTCCAGCACAACATTTTCGCCTACGGCTGCGGCAAATATCCTGAAATCCTGAAAGATTGTGCCTATATGCCTTCTGTAGTCATTTAAGTCATATTCCTTAATGTTTATACCGTTATATGTAATCTCGCCCTCTGCAGGGTCGTAAAGACGCATTATAAGCTTAATAAGGGTTGTTTTACCCGCTCCGTTATATCCCACCAGGGCAACCCTTTCACCGGGCTTAATTGTAATATTGATATCCTTCACAATATAGCCGTCCTTGTCCGTATATCCGAAGGAGACATTCTTAAGCTCCAGAGTCCCGATTTCATCGGGAACCGGAATATTATTAAGGCTTGTGACCTTCTGCTTATATCCGAGGAAGCTGCGTATTTTTTCAATATACAAGCTGTTTTCGGATATCTGGGGGTATATCCCGGCTAC
>DCTS01000039.1:790-3728 GCA_002329645.1 Lachnoclostridium sp. UBA1434
ATAATGTAAACCACATCACTTATAAAGTCATTACACAGGTAACTGATGGTAAAGCTTAATACCGAACGCTTCCTGGCATATCTTTTCTCCACGTCCCGTATGGCGGTGCATGTGTCGTCAAATTCTTCATTCAGCCGGTCGGAGATACCAGGATTAAGGCGCACCTCCTTGGCATACTCATTCAGATAAAAGACCCTGTGGACATAGGAGCGTTTTCTTTCAAGAGGGTTCTTCTCCAGCCTGTTACTGAAATTCACCCTGTTGTTAATCTGTGAAAATACAAAGGTAAGGCCGAAGGAAGCTATTACAAATAATATCGACGGGGTATCCGTGGTAAGAAAGAATATGCCCCTGAATAAAATGTTTGTTAGTCCGCTGAAGAAGGTTTCAATTATCTGATGGGTCCTTAATATTGAGTTCTCCGCTTCGGACATTGAAAGCACAAATTCATTGTAATAATCCGGATTATCATAGCATTCCAGGTCCAGCTCCTTTACCTTGGAATACATCATGTCCTTCAGCTTCTTTTCAATCTTGGGAAGGCCCTTAAGGGATACAAGGTTTTGATAAATCCCGCTGAAAATAAAGGATATTCCCCAGGCAGCGAATACAATCAGCAGAAAATGCACTACCTTAATAAAGGGTTTGCCGAACTCCGCTGCTTCAAGTACATATTTTATACCGTATGTATGCTCCAGAAAAACCAGCGCCTGCTGTTTGACAGCCTCAAATATCATAAAGCACATGAATAAGGGTGCTGTCTTAAAGGATATCTTAATAATGAACCAGTTGTTTATTATAGCCTTTCTCAGGCTTTGCCTGGGCTTCTTCTCTTTTTCAGGCTTCTTTTCTTTTTCAGGCTTCATACTACCTTCACCTCCCCCAGATCCTCAACTGCGAGGTAGTTCTTAGCCTGCTTATTGTACATATCAGCATAAGCGCCCTTTTGGCGCATGAGCTCCTTATGGGTTCCCCTCTCGATTATTTTACCGTATTCAAGCATCAGGACCATGTCTGCGTTTCTTACGGAGGAAAGCCGGTGGGATATGAATATCATGGTTTTCCCGAGGCTGTCCTTCAATATGCTTTCATAAAGCTCATATTCCGCTATAGGGTCCAGAGCGCTGGAGGGTTCGTCAAAGACCTTGATTGGCACGTCCTTGATAAATGCCCTGGCAACCACGATCTTCTGATACTCGCCTCCGGAGAGCTGGGCTCCATCTTCGTCAAATTCCTTGGTGAGAATGGTATCTGCCTTTTTGGGAAGGCTCATAACCTTTTCATATATTCCAACCTTCTTAAGGGCATCATATACATCTGCATTGTCCGCCTCCGAGGCCCTTCTCATAAGTACATTTTCCTTGATGCTGAAGGCAAATACCTTGTAATCCTGGAAGGCGGCTGCAAAAAGGGCTCTGTAAGCCTTAAGGCTATATTCCTTAATATTCCTTCCGTTAAGCAGTATCTCCCCCTCCGTAGGGTCATACAGCCGGAACAATAGCTTTATTATGGTGGTTTTGCCGGCGCCGTTATGCCCTACCAGCGCAAGGCTTTTTCCTCCCTCTATACGGAAGGACAGATTGCTTAAAACCTTAGGCCCATCCTCCTTATAGGAGAAGCTTACATTCTTAAATTCGATTGATTCTATACTGTCCTCAGGCATAATCCCGTCATAATCCTCGGGAATCTTTGACTCATATTCCATGAAGGTCCTTAGGTTCTCCATGAATATGGCCTGCTTGACGCTTTCCAGTATATTTTGCGTAAAACCAATCAAAATCCAGGTGGCGGATACCATTGCGCTTGATAAGACTGCCAGGTCCGACAGGCTCATTGTCTTGCTGACAATCGTCCTGAATGCGCCGTAAAGCAGCACTCCTTCAAAGATAATTGTGAAGGTGAAGTAATTGCGGAACCACAGAGGAAGGTTGATCTTGAACACATATTTCTCCACTACATTGAATATTCCATCGAGAGCCTTCATGTACTTGTACTTCATCAGGTTATATACGTTTGAAAGGCGCATTTCCTTGGAATAATCGGCAAGGTACATTACCCTGTTTATGTACTCAAGCCTTCTTTTATAGGGAACCAGCTCCTGATCCCGCTTAAATATCATCTTATTCATTATGTAGCCGAATACAAAATTGCCGATAATCGGGAAGAATACAAACAGCATGGCAATCCTGTCAATGCGGTACATGGTGGTAAAAACCACAGCCGCCGATGCAGCTCCAAAGAAGATGCCGAAGATGTTCCTTATAATCGTTATGAGCTTCTCATCCGCCTTATCGATAGCCAGGGTGTATTTATTATAGAAGCTGCTGTCCTCAAAGCAGGCAAGCTCCACATTTCTGGCCTTTTTGTACAGCAGTCCGTAAAGCTTCTTATATATATTCACATTGGCCTTGGGTGTGAAGGTACCCTCCAGATATGCACCATAAGCAAAAAGCAATGCAAACCAGGCTCCTGTGATTAATATGAAACGTACTATAAAAGAGAAGCTTTCCTGCCTTTCCAAAGCTCCTATAAGATATCTTATAAAGAACAGGCTGTAGAATACCCATGCAAAATAATCTGTCGCACTGGATACTGCAGAATGAAAAATAAAGCTTTTGTTTATACCCCACATTAATTTAAAAGCATGGAATATATTCTTAAGCGTGCGGCTCTTTTCTTTCTTCTCTTGCTTATTCATACACTATACTCCCATTTGTTAAATTATAGCTCCCTGATTTCGTAAATGCACTTATATTTAATTAATGCTTCGGCATAATGATTTAGTATATATGCTCTATATTCTTAAGCATATATATTGAAGCATTAATGCCTCAGCATATATGCTTCAATATATATATTGTAATATCAGGTAAAAGATTATGTTATATTATCAGTCCCACTCAAGAGATTTGTATTCCTTGCTCTTGTCCCTGCCGTA
>DCTS01000062.1:0-25429 GCA_002329645.1 Lachnoclostridium sp. UBA1434
AGAATATCGGGTATATACCAACGGACAGCAAGGCAGCCGATTTTGTGCTGATTAATACCTGCACCGTCAGGGAAAATGCCAATAACAAGGTATATGGAAGGCTTGGATATCTCGGACTGCTTAAAAAGGAGAATCCTGGGATGCTTATAGCCTTATGCGGATGTATGATGCAGGAGCCTACAGTTGTAGAAAAAATAAAGAAAAGCTATCCTTTCGTAGATATCATATTCGGAACCCATAATATCTTCAAGCTGGCTGAGCTTTTACAAACCCGTCTTGACAACGAAGGCGGANNNNCGGCTGCAATAATTTCTGCAGCTATTGTATAGTTCCGTATGTCAGGGGAAGGGAAAGAAGCAGAAGCCCTGAGGATATAATTGAAGAAATCAAAGGGCTTGCAGATGACGGGGTGGTTGAGGTAATGCTCCTGGGCCAGAACGTGAATTCCTACGGTAAGACTCTGGACCCTCCAATAACCTTTGCCCGGCTCCTTACGGAGGTGGAGAAGATAGAGGGTATCAGCCGCATCAGGTTTATGACCTCCCATCCGAAGGATTTGTCCCGGGAGCTCATAGATGTGATGGCTGCAAGCAAGAAGATATGCAGACATCTGCATCTGCCTTTGCAGTCGGGAAGTACCAGACTCCTTAAGCTAATGAACCGGAAATACACAAAGGAGGTTTACCTTGATCTTGTGGACAGGATTAAAAAGGCAATCCCGGATATATCCCTGACTACCGATATAATAGTGGGCTTCCCGGGTGAGACGGAGGAGGATTTTCTTGACACCCTTGATGTGGTGAGGAAAGTCGGTTATGACAATGCATTTACCTTCCTGTATTCCAAAAGAACCGGAACACCGGCTGCCGCTATGGAAAACCAGGTTGACGAAGCAACGGCAGGAGAGCGCTTTGCCAGGCTTCTTGATGAAATAAGGGCTTCCTCCGGCAGGGCTGCAAAAAGGAAGGAAGGCACGGTGCAAAAGGCGCTGGTTGAGGAGATCAACCCTCAGGATTCAAGGCTTTTAACGGGGAGACTTGAGAATAATGTGCTTGTACATTTTCCGGGAGATGCACATTTAATAGGGAATATTGTTGATGTACATCTTATGGAAAACAAAGGCTTTTATTATATGGGCAAATTATTATAAAAATGCATAAATTGATAATGCATTTTGGCTATTTATGCATGGTTATATGTCATATTTGATAAATTATTCATCACTTATACTTGACATATTAAAAAAGAAAGTATAGAATTTATATGTTGTATATTTCTTATACAAGTGAATTTGTGTCAAGTGAATCTGTTTGTACCAGATGTGGTATATAATGACAATATAATCAGATAAATGAACCACATTGTTAATTACATTATTGCTTAATCACTTGCAGCAATTTGCTGGTATGTACAATGAAAACTTAATAAGGAGGTGCTCCTGTGCTGGATACGATCATAGGGATTGTTGTAACCTTCGTGATAGCGGCTCCTCTTTCTTGGATTGCTGCGGTTGCTTACCGGAAAAAGGTATACGAAGCCAAGATAGGCACTGCAGAAGAAAAGGCAAGAGAAATCATAGATGAGGCTTTGAAAACAGCTGAAACTAAGAAGCGAGAGGCCTTGCTCGAAGCAAAGGAAGAGTCTTTAAGAGCCAAGAATGAATTCGAGCGGGAAACCAAAGAACGAAGAGCAGAATTACAACGATATGAGAAAAGGGTCCTTTCCAAGGAAGAAACATTGGACAGGAAAACCGAAGCACTGGAAAAGAAGGAAGCAAGACTTTCAATTAAGGAAACGGAACTTGACAGGTTAAAGCATGAAGTTGAGGAGTTCCATGAAAGACAATTGCAGGAGCTGGAGAAGATATCCGGCTTAACCTCCGAACAAGCTAAGGAATATCTATTGAAGACTGTTGAAGAAGAAGTGAAACACGACACCGCCATGCTTATTAAGGAGCTTGATAGCAAGGCAAGGGAAGAAGCGGATAAAAAGGCTAAGGATTATGTAGTAACAGCCATCCAAAGATGTGCTGCAGATCATGTAGCTGAGACAACCATTTCGGTTGTACAGCTGCCTAACGATGAAATGAAGGGTAGAATCATAGGAAGAGAAGGAAGAAACATCAGGACATTGGAAACATTGACCGGTGTTGACCTTATAATAGATGATACGCCCGAAGCTGTCATTTTATCGGCATTTGACCCCATAAGAAGAGAGGTTGCACGAATTGCCCTTGAGAAACTGATTGTGGATGGAAGAATCCATCCTGCCAGAATTGAGGAGATGGTAGAGAAAGCCCAAAAGGAAGTAGATACGATGATTCGTGAGTCCGGTGAGGCTGCTACTCTTGAAGTGGGAGTACATGGGATTCATCCCGAATTAGTCAAGCTTTTGGGAAAAATGAGGTTTAGGACAAGTTATGGTCAAAATGCACTGAAGCATTCTATCGAAGTAGCTATTTTATCCGGCCTTCTAGCCGGTGAAATCGGAGCAGATGTAAGACTTGCAAAGCGTGCCGGATTATTGCATGATATCGGGAAATCGGTGGATCATGAAATGGAAGGCACACATGTTCAGATCGGCGTCGATTTATGCAGGAAATACAAGGAATCTCCGATTGTTATCAATGCTGTGGAAGCACATCATCAGGATGTGGAATTCCAGTCGATTATTTCCTGCATCGTGCAGGCAGCTGATACTATATCAGCAGCAAGACCCGGTGCAAGGCGTGAAACACTTGAAACATATACAAACAGGCTGAAACAATTAGAAGATATTACCAATAGCTTTAAAGGAGTGGAAAAGTCATTTGCAATCCAGGCAGGACGAGAGGTTAGGGTTATGGTTATACCCGAGCAGATCAGCGATGCCGATATGGTTTTACTTGCACGTGATTTGTCTAAGAAGATTGAAAGTGAATTAGAATATCCCGGACAGATCAAGGTTAATGTCATAAGGGAATCCAGAGTTACTGATTATGCGAAATAAAAATGTGCCGGTTTAAGCCGGCACTTTTTATTTGTACAAAATGCATAATAATTCTCTGTGTGGCGGACACATGACAGCCCCAGAAAATATTTTTTTTAATTTTTCAAAAATTTTTATTGCAATTTGCTGATACCTATATTACAATGTTTTATAATTTCCATAACAGGAAAAATTCTAGTTAAGGATGGTGCGATATGGCATTAACATTATCGGAAAAGGCTAAGGCAGTTAAGCCGTCGTCTACACTTGCAATAACGGCTATGGCAAAGGAGCTTGCGTCCAAGGGTATTGATGTAGTTGGATTCGGAGCAGGAGAGCCTGATTATAATACTCCGGACAATATATGTGAGGCTGCTGTAAAGGCTATACATACGGGCTTTACAAAGTACACACCTGCCGACGGTACCCTGGAGCTTAAAAAAGCAGTGTGTGACAAATTTCTGAGGGATAATAACATTAAATATGAGCCGAGCCAGATTATAATCAGCAACGGCGGAAAGCATTCCCTCAGCAACATTTTTTCAGCCATTCTTAACCCTATGGATGAGGTTATAATACCTTCTCCCTACTGGCTCAGCTACCCTGAAATCGTAAGGCTTAACGACGGTGTGCCTGTGTTTGTCAGGGCAGGCAGGGAACAGGGCTATAAGGTTACGGCAGACCAGCTAAGGAATGCCTGCACATCAAGGACCAAGGCAGTTATTATCAATTCACCGAATAACCCGACGGGCATGATGTATACAAAGGCTGAGCTGGAGGCCATTGCAGAGGTTGTAATCGAGAAGGATATATATGTTGTTTCGGATGAAATATATGAGAACCTGGTATACGGTGATATCGCCCATGTAAGCATTGCATCCCTTAATGAAGAGATATATAAGCGTACAATAACATGCAACGGGTTATCCAAGAGCTATTCCATGACGGGATGGAGGATCGGATATACGGGTTCTTCCAGGGAAATAGCAAAGCTCATGGGAAGCGTCCAGAGCCATCAGACCTCGAACCCTAATTCCATAGCTCAAAAGGCTGCATACGAAGCCCTTACCGGACCACAGGATGCGGTATATACAATGAAGGAAGAATTTAAAAGACGCAGGGATTATATCTATGACAGGGTATCTGGAATGAAGCATGTTTGTGCGGTGAAGCCCCAGGGCGCATTCTATCTGTTTATTGACGTCGGCAAGGCGCTGGAAATGTCATATAAGGGTAATAAGGTCGAGAATCTTGCCACCCTTGCAAGGCAGTTGATTGAAGACTTTAACGTAGCCGTAGTACCTTGCGACGATTTCGGTTTCCCTGACCATATCCGCCTGTCATATGCAATTTCCCTTCAGCAAATAGAAAAGGGAATGGACAGGATCGAGGCATATCTTGAAACACTTGTATAAATATATAAGGAGGGATTGAATATCCCTCTTTTTTTATGGTTTACTTAGGAATATCTAAAACTGTTTTATTAAAAAAGGATCTATAATAACTACCTAATAGTAATATTCTGTGATAAAATATACATTAATGATACATGCAGAATATACAGGCATAATCTTTGTTATTACCTATAATAATTTATGAAAAGAGGAAGAAATATGGCTTTATTCGGTTTTATCGGAACGGGAAACATGGGATATCCGCTGATGCTTTCTGCAATCAAAGCCTTCGGAAGGAATGAGATTGAGTTCTATGACAAATCCGAGGCCCGCAGACAGGCTGTGACTAAGGAGACGGGAATTAATCCTGCAGCAGATAATGAAGCAATGGTTTTAACCTGCAAGTATATATGTCTTGTTGTCAAGCCCCAGTTTATTGATGAGGTTTTATTGCAAATAAGCAGACATATCACTAAGGACCATGTTATAATTTCTTTTGCTGCCGGAATATCAACCGAAAGGATAAGACAGGGGCTTAATGATTCCGCAAGGATTGTCAGGGCAATGCCAAATACGCCTGCAATGGTGGGCAAGGGAATGACCGGTGTAAGCTATGACAAAGGTATTCTTACACAGGAGGAGGAAAGCGTGCTTGACAGGTTCTTCAACTCCTGCGGCAGATATGAGATCGTAGATGAAAGGCTTATGAATGCTGTGGTATGCGTAAGTGGGAGCTCTCCGGCTTATGTGTATTCATTCATAGAAGCATTGGCAGACAGTGCGGTAAGCTGCGGCCTTCCAAGGGACAAGGCTTATACCATGGCGGCTCAGGCGGTTCTGGGAGCTGCGCAAATGGTGCTTGATACAGGGGAGCATCCGGCAAAGCTCAAGGATAATGTATGTTCACCCGGAGGAACTACAATCGCCGCAATCAAGGCTTTGGAGGAGCATGGCTTCAGGAATGCAATAATGAAAGCCACCGACGCCTGCTATAAGAAAGCAGAAGAGCTGGGATAATATCCTACTGTAAGAAGTACGGTATTGCCATAGAGTATAATAATTAAGATATTTACCGTTAGAAGACCATCTGGTTGAATAGCATATAAGAAAGCCGATATAGCTTATGTAAGAGAGAGGGCAGAGATACTGAAAGGAAGTCACCGTATGGAACCGATTAAGAGAATAAAAAGGGAGCTTGTATCCAAGGGAAGCATAATAGATTATTATAAGGATACTATTGAAATAAACGGCGATAAGACAGCTAAGTTTGACTATATACACCATAAGGGAGCATCTGCCATGATCCCCGTAGACAGTGACGGGCAAATAATCATGGTAAGGCAATACAGGAATGCGATCGATTCATATTCCCTTGAGATACCGGCAGGGAGCCTGAATAAGGGTGAGGACAACTTAACCTGCGCAATAAGGGAGTGCGAGGAGGAGGCAGGATATAAGCCCGGCAGGGTGGCTNNGTGGCTCATCTTCTGGACTTATATACCACAGTAGCCTTCAGCAACGAAAAAATATGCATTTATTACGGGGAGGAACTGACTAAAACAAAGCAAAATCTGGATGACGATGAATTTATTGCAATCGAAAGGCATCCTCTGGGAGAACTGGTTGAAATGATATATGACGGAAGAATTATGGATGCCAAGACAATTGCCGGACTTCTTGCATATAAAAACATTAAAGGCATATAAGCTTGTTCTATTTTTTGCAGCCCGACATATCTTTCTAATAAGAGTGTTGTTGGAGTTTCTATGAGACAAATAAAGCTTGGGCTGCAAAGGCTTAATATAATGCAGATTGCTGCGGCGCTGCTGGTTCTTGGCCTTGTTATGGGGGTATTGACGGCAAATATATTCAAGGGCTATTACATGGACCAAATGAGTGACTATTTTCGAGAAGCATTTTATGATATATCCGAGGGGGATATTAATTATTCCGGATTATTTTTCAGGATAACGGGGGATAACCTGGGTGAGTTGGCTCTTTTCTGGATATTCTGCATTACGATTATTGGCATCCCGTATATTGTTTTGAAATTAATAGCCATGAGCTTTTCGGCCGGATTTTTCATCTCGGCAGTTGCAATGCTATATGGCTTTAAGGGGATTTGGCTGGTTTTAGCATACATATTTCCTCACTGGCTGATATATCTGCCTGTTTATTATCTGTGCTTCAGCAGGGGATACACGCTCTGCAGGTCAATATATGCCGAAAGAAGGGATTATCCCGGGGCAATTATAAGTAAGGTCAGACAATATGTGCCGCTGTTTCTCATTCTTGCGGCATTAATCCTGGTCGCCGGCTTTCTTGAGGCTTTTGTCGGCTCCTTCCTTCTGAAAAAAGCCCTTGGCCTTTATATTAAATAATATTCCATATTTTTGTTCAGTAAGTCAGGATGGCTTGAAATATACAGAATGGCTCGTAATATATAAAATGGCTCGNNAATATATAAAATGGCTCGTAATATACAAAATGGCTCGTAATATACAGATTAGCTTGTCATATACATGTTAGCCGAAATCATCCGTATAAGGAGGCGGGATATGGATTATTTAATAAATGAATTCATCAGTTATCTTAAGGATGTAAGACGCGCATCCCAGAATACGGTCAGTGCATACCGCAACGATCTGGACAAGCTTAAGGATTATTATGAAAAACAGGGTATAAACGACGTATCAAGAATAAGCGGAACAAATCTCAACTCCTATATATTGTCCCTTGAGAAGGACGGTATGAAGCCTGCTTCCGTATCACGAAATATCGCTTCAATAAGGGCATTCCTGCTGTTTCTTCTTAAAAAAGGCGTTATACGGGATGACCCGGCTGAATTTATTAAGCCGCCCAAGGTAATAAAAAAGCACCCGCTGCTTATTGATACGGATAAAATCAACCTGCTGCTTGGCATGCCGGACATCACAACCAACAAAGGAAAACGTGACAAGGCAATGCTGGAGCTTTTATACGCAACGGGAATGAAGGTCACGGAGCTTATAACGCTTAAGACAGAGGATATAAGCTTAAGCGGAAGGTATCTCGCCTTAAGGGAGAAAAGAGAACGTATCATCCCTTTCGGCAATGCTGCCAGAGCAGCTCTTGAGGAATATTTAAAGATACGAGACAAGGCCTTTAACAAGACCGGATCCGATATTTTATTCCTTAATGCAAAGGGCGGCTCATTCAGCCGTCAGGGTTTATGGAAATTATTAAAGGAGTATGCTTTAGCTGCCGGTATTCAAAGCATCAATCCCAACATGATAAGAAATTCCTTTGCTGCGCATATGCTTGACAATGGTGCGGATCTGGCTAGTGTGCAGGAATTTTTGGGATATTCCGATATGGGCAGCTATGCCTACCTTTCCCGCAGCGGTAAAAGCAGCAGGGAAGTATATATGAACACACATCCAAGAGCATGAATTAATCCCTAATTGAACTCGATTATATAAGCGGTTTTCAGACCTTCTGAAAGCCGTATTTTTATCCCTTGCAGTAAGGCATGGTACAAGAGAAATCCCGATCACGGTTGAGACTGCAGAGCTGCTTTTTGCCTTGCGAGAAAAGGGAGCTGTTATTGGGATGGTTTTGACCGGAGAATAGATGTAAAAGCTAGTGAAAGGTAATAGCTTTATTGTATAATTTGAAAAGGTATTATGATATAATCCAACTATAAATGTTAAATTTGTATATTAGGAGAAGCATGAATTTGTTTGCTTAGGAGGAACATAATGGAACTTGTAAAGATACATTCGAATAATGTTTGGGATATAGTAAAGCTTACTGTATACGACGAACAGAAATCCTTTGTCGCTTCAAATGCAGACAGCTTAATTGAAGCCTATGTTACAATACAGGATGGGGGAGTTGCTCTGCCGTTTGGACTGTACGAGAATGATTTGCCGGTTGGATTTGTCATGCTGGGATATGGGACGACCGGAGATGAAGCTGAGCCTCAGGTGGCAAAGGACGGTTATTGCATATGGAGATTTATGATTGACAAAGCATATCAAAAACAGGGGATGGGCAGCAAAGCACTTGAGAAGGTATTGGAATATATCAGAACGTATCCCTGTGGACCTGCTGCATATTGCTGGCTTTCATGTGTTCTGTGTTAAGATATAGAAAATAATATTTGGGATAAATGGAGACATAAAATATATGAAAGACCTATCAGTGGACTTCAGTTGAAATGGAACTATATAAGTCGGCATCTTTTGTTATACGGATTATGTGACGAGTTAGCCCTGTATTGCAGACATAATATAAGCGAAGGATACATGAAAGGAGCAAACAAGAAGGAATTAATGAAACAGGAATTAGTAATTCGCAAATCAACTATAAATGACCTTAATCGTATGCTTGAAATATATGAATTTGCCCGTAAACAGATGCGATTAAATGGAAACCCGAATCAATGGATAAATTATCCACCCAGGGAGCTGCTTATAGAGGATATTATAAGTGGTGTGAGTTATGTAATTGAATCTAAATCTAAAGTAATTGGGACTTTTGCTTTTAGTATAGGTGAAGACCCAACCTATCAGGTAATTGAGGATGGGAGCTGGCTGAATTCTGAACCTTATGGGACAATCCATCGAATTGCAAGTGATGGTACACAGAAAGGTCTGCTTAAGTTGGTTGAGGAATATTGTTCACAGCAGATTAATAATATTCGTGCAGATACACATGAAGATAACAAGATTATGCAGCATCTCTTAGAAAAATCAGGGTTCTCAAAATGTGGTATAATATATACTCATGATGGATCTCCTAGAATTGCATATCAAAAAAGATACTAAGTATATCTGAGGCAAAGCAGAATATGCTAAAGATGCTGAATGGACGGTATATAATATTGGATCTGCCGGAGATGGATACCACTAAAGAAACTCATTGTGAACTATAATATAGGAGGAAAATTTTATGAAATTCAAAATGATTCATGAAAACTATAATGTAACCGATCTTGACCGTTCGCTGTCATTTTACGATCAAGCCCTTGGACTGAAGGAAAAACGCCGTATTACAGCCGAGGATGGCTCTTTCATCATTGTGTTTATTGGGAATGAAGAGAGCGAGTTTGATCTGGAATTGACTTGGCTCAAGGATCATCCCCAGCCATACGATATCGGGGAAAAGGAGTTTCATCTGGCGTTTAGGACAGATGATTATGCGGCTGCACACGAGCTGCATGAAAGGATGGGCTGCATTTGTTATGAAAATCCGTCAATGGGAATCTATTTCATAGAAGACCCGGATGGATACTGGTTGGAAATAGTCCCGGCACGTTTGAGATGATTTCTATTATCTATGAAGGAGAATGATTATGGGTACTGATTTTATTACGCTTGCAAGCAGCAGGTTTTCTGTTCGCAGATTTTCCGATAAGAAGGTTGAACAAGAAAAGATAGATTCAATCCTGCATGCCGGGCAGTTGGCACCGACAGCATGCAATAATCAACCACAAAAAATATATGTATTACAAAGTGAGGAAGCATTGAAAACTCTTCAAAAATGTAAGTATTCTCATTTCGGGGAGACGCTGGCATTTCTTGTTTGTTACGATTCTTCATTATGCTGGACAAGAGAATTTGACAGTAAGGCAAGCGGTGATATTGATGCTTCTATAGTAGCCACTCATATGATGCTTGAAGCCTGGGAATTGGGAATAGGTTCAACATGGATAATGCATTTTATTCCTGAAGCTGTTAAAGAAGAATTCAACCTTCCGGACAGTGTTATACCTGTATGTATCCTGGTTATGGGGTATCCCTCACAGGACGCAGTTCCAAGTGCTCAGCATGGAACGAAGAAGGATATGAATGATATGGTAACAGTTCTGTGAGAATGAATTTTTATCACTTTGCAAGACCAAGCTACTGACAAATGAAATTGAAACAGATATTGAGAGAATGTTTACTATATAACATCTTATATGTATCATATTGAGATAAAGGCAACAGATATTACCTATAGATGATACGGCGAAAGGAGTAATTATATTGAAAAAAATAAAAATATCAGCTATTGTCGGTTCTTTACGAAAGGATTCCTTTAATCGGCAATTAGCCCTTGCGGCAAAAGAGCTTATTGGTGATCGGGCTGTTTTTAACTTACTCGAGTA
The DNA here is from genome assembly GCA_002329645.1 of Lachnoclostridium sp. UBA1434. Lineage (GTDB taxonomy): Bacteria > Bacillota > Clostridia > Lachnospirales > Lachnospiraceae > Mobilitalea. The sequence continues at coordinate 10,498 of DCTS01000062.1, forward strand.
TCAGGACATTCCTCTGATGAATCAGGATATAGAATTTCCGGCACCAGAGTCTGTAAAGCGTGTTCGTGAGGAAGTAAAATCCTCAGATGGGATATGGTTCTTCACGCCTGAATACAATCACTTTTTTCCGGGCGTCTTAAAGAATCTGATTGACTGGCTGTCCCGACCGGTAAGTGACAACGAGCCGCAGGTTCTTGCAGGAAAGCCGGCTGCCATAAGCGGGATTTCTCCGGGAATGTCCGGGACAGGCCTGGCGCAGGACCACCTTGTCACACTCATCAGTTTTTTAAACATGAATGTTATGAATGTACCGCGGCTTACCATACCAAACGCAATGCAGCAGCTTGACAGCGATGGCAAACTGTTGCTTAAATCAAGCTACCCGTATTTGGAAAATCAGGTCAATGCTTTTCTGGACTTTATTGCTAAGCAAATGTAAAATAAATTTTGGAAAGATTACGCGCCAGATTTCAATTGACATATTCCGCAAAAAGAACAGTATAAAGCGATATGCCTCAGAATATGCTATTTCCCTTTCGCCCATTATAAGCTTTCCGCTATTGTATAAATAAGCTTTTCGGAATCATCCCATCCGAGACATGGGTCTGTTATGGATTTTCCGTATACATGCCCGTTCACCTTCTGGCTGCCGCCAACAATATAGCTTTCAATCATAACCCCCTTTACAAGCTTTGCAATATCCTGGGACACCCTGCGGCTGTGCAGAACCTCCTTGACAATCCTGGGCTGCTCGTAATAGAGCTTGTCGGAATTGGCATGGTTCGCATCAACTATGCATGCGTGATGTGTAAGATCTCTCTGGGAATACATATCTACCAGTCTTCTTAAGTCTTCGTAATGGTAGTTGGGTATGGACTGGCCATGCTTGTTGACAGCCCCCCTTAATATGGTATGGGCAAGGGGATTTCCCGAGGTTGTGACCTCCCAGGTCCTGTACAGGAAGGTATGGCTTTTCTGTGCTGCCACAACTGAATTCAGCATAACGGAAAAATCTCCGCTGGTAGGGTTCTTCATTCCGGCAGGTACATCCATTCCGCTGATTGTAAGGCGGTGCTGCTGGTTTTCAACGGATCTGGCTCCAACTGCAACATAGGAGAGAATATCTTCAACATAAGGCCAGTTTTCCGGATACAGCATCTCGTCCGCAGCAGTCAGCCCACTCTCGGCTATAGCCCTAAGATGCATTTTTCTCATGGCAATAAGCCCTTCCTGAAGGTCGGGCTCCTTCTCAGGGTTGGGCTGGTGTACAATACCCTTGTAACCCTCTCCGGTGGTTCTTGGCTTGTTGGTATATATCCTGGGTATGAGAATAAGCTTGTCCTGAACCTTTTCCTGAACCTTGGAAAGTCTCAGGATATAATCGCAAACTGCATCCTCATTATCTGCCGAACAGGGGCCGATTATTACAAGGAATTTATCGGACTCGCCGGTTATGACAGCCTTTATCTGCTCATCCCTTTCCGATTTGCGCTGCCTGTCGCGTTCCGGCAGGGGATATTCATTTAACAATTCATCAGGCGTAATCACCTGTTTTACAAATTTGAAGCTCATCCATCATTCTCCTTACATTAACTTGCAATTAAAAGCTATTAGGTATGTATTTGGTTCACTATTTTATACTTCTTTTATTACTTAGTCAATAATGGAAATAATAAGGCAAGCCTAATTCTTAAAAAAGCTGGAGATTTATTATATTTGTTGTATAATGAAATTGCCGCTGATTATACTTTATAATTGGCATACGGGAATAATAAGCCTTTATACAGGGGTGATATATATGCAGATGTATGATCTGATTAATAAGAAAAAGAACAGGGGAGCTTTATCAAAAGAGGAGATAGAATTCATTGTAAAGGGTTATACCTCCGGGGAAATACCGGATTATCAGATGTCAGCATTCTTAATGGCTGTGTGTTTAAACGGAATGAACTATGAGGAGACTCTGAACCTGACCGTTGCAATGGCAAGCAGCGGTGATGTGCTTGATTTATCGGCAATTCACGGAACGAAGGTCGATAAGCACAGCACGGGAGGAGTCGGAGATAAAACATCTCTTGTATTAAGCCCAATGGTTGCAGCCCTTGGGGTGCCTGTTGCCAAGATGTCGGGAAGGGGCCTGGGGCATACGGGCGGTACCATAGATAAGCTGGAAAGCTTTCCGGGATTTTCAACATCTCTGACAGGCGGGAAGTTCATATCCAATGTCAACCGGATAAAGCTTGCCATAGCAGGCCAAACGGCCAATCTTGCCCCTGCGGACAAGAAAATCTATGCCTTAAGGGATGTGACAGCAACCGTCGATAATATTTCGCTTATTGCAAGCAGCATTATGAGCAAAAAATTAGCATCCGGTTCAGATGTAATCGTTCTTGATGTCAAGACGGGAAGCGGAGCATTCATGAAAAGCTATGAGGACTCTCTGGCACTGGCCGGGGAAATGGTCCGAATCGGAACAATGGCGGGTAAAACCACATACGCCGTAATAACCGACATGAACCAGCCCCTTGGCAGGGCGGTGGGCAATAACCTTGAGGTTATCGAAGCAATCAATACCCTTGACGGCAGGGGCCCTTCGGACCTGCTTGAGGTCAGCTTAACACTTGCCTCATATATGCTTATCGGAGCAGGCAGGGCGGAAAGTATGGCTGAGGCAAGACAGCTGCTTGAGGGAACAATCAAGGATAAGAGCGCCTTAAATAAGCTTGCCGAGTTTGTCAGCGCACAGGGCGGCGACAGCAGTCCGGTATATGATACAGGGCTGTTTAAAAAGGCGGATATTATAGAGGATGTGCCGTCCCTGTCGGATGGATATGTATCTTACATCCATACAGATGAGATCGGAATGGTATCCCTTATACTCGGAGGCGGAAGGCAAACCAAGGACAGTATTATAGATTTAAGCGTCGGCATACAAATCCATAAGAAGCTTGGTGATGCGGTAAAGAAGGGTGAACCCATAGCAACACTTCATGCCAATGATTCCGGTAAGCTTAAGGAAGCCAGGCAAAGGCTTTATAATGCATATTTAATAAGCAATGAAAAGCCTGCACAGCATCCTATTATTTACGGAGTGGTAACAGACAAGGATGTTCTTGCATAAAGCGACACCTTTATTAATATATACTATGTAAGGAATATATCCGGGGTTAAGGCATTCCGGCATATGAGCAGGCGGGTTTAAGTATGAAAAAGCTTTCCTTACATAGTATATTTTCAAATAAAAACGTAATTAAAACAACCGTTTACACAATTGCGGCAATAGCTGTGCTGACTCTTCTATACCGGAAATCCGGTTTGTACTACAGAACGCCAATATACCTTCCGTTTATATCGCAGCGGCTTAACCGTTACGATCTCACCATGGTCAAAGGTGAGGAATATAAGCTTTATATCTACAGAATTAATAAGAGGGTTTCATGGTCGAGCAGCAATTTCAGAGTAGCTTTTGTCAATTTAAGCGGGAGGGTATATGCCCTGCAGCATGGAAAAGCATATATTACAGCAAGGGTTGGAGATAAGAAATATAAATGCAGAGTCAACGTTATTGATTTAAATAAGGATAAGCTGTCTATGAGGGCTGGCGATACCTATCATCTCAGGGTATTGGGCAGCTCATTTTTTGCCACTTATAAAAGCAGTAATAAAAAGGTTGCAAAGGTCAGTATGTTCGGCAGGGTTAAGGCTTTGAGAAAAGGAAGGGCTGTGATTACTGTCAAGGTAAGGGGAAAGAGCCTAAAGTGTATTGTAACGGTCAATTAGCACAGACAAATTTACATCAGCATGGTCTAAAAGCAATGGGACTTGATTAGAATATTAATAATGCTATTTTGGTGTCTGCTATGAAAAAAATACTTTCCGTCCTTATATTAGCAGCAATGCTTGCCCCCATACTTACAAAGCCATATGCAAATGCAAAAATAAACGGCACAACTCCCGATATCGGTGATATAGCCATACCTGTCACAGCAATGACCGATGCATCGCTGGAGCTTCTATCGCCGTCGGCGGTGCTGATGGAAGGCTCCACCGGAACCGTCATATACGAAAAGAACAAGGATGAGAAGTTAAGACCTGCAAGTATTACAAAAATCATGACGCTTCTTTTGATTTTCGAAGCCCTTGACTCAGGCCAGATAAAGCTGATGGACGAGGTAAGCATAAGTGAACATGCGGCTTCTATGGGAGGCTCACAGGTATATCTTGAGCCCTATGAAATACAAAATGTAGATACCCTTATTAAATGCATAAGTATAAGCAGCGCCAACGATGCCTCGGTGGCAATGGCGGAGCATATAGCCGGTTCCGAGGAAGAGTTTGTGGCAAGAATGAACGAAAGGGCCAAGGAGCTTGGTATGAAGAATACCAATTTCGTTAACTGCTGCGGACTGGACGAGGATAACCATTATTCAACCGCTTATGACGTTGCCCTTATGTCCCGCGAGCTGATAACGAAATTCCCTGAGATAAGCAATTATTGCACAGTGTGGATGGATACCTTCGTACATACGACCAAGAAGGGCAGGATAGAATTCGGGCTTACCAATACAAACAAGCTGATAAAATCATACAAGGGCATAACCGGGCTTAAAACCGGCTCTACAAGCATCGCAAAATACTGTCTTTCGGCAACTGCAAGAAGAAATAATATGGATCTGATTGCAGTAATAATGGCCTCACCGGATACAAAAACCAGATTCATGGAGGCAGCCAAGCTTCTTAACCACGGCTATGCCAATTATAGCATATATATCGATGACAATCTTAATACGGTTATTTCACCTGTTAAGGTTGTAAAAGGAGTGCAGGATACAGTTACAGGAAAGCCTGCAGGACAATTCTCATACCTGTGTAAAAAGGGAGTCAAGCCTGAGGAAATTCGAAAGGTTGTTGTAACAAACGAAGAGCAAAAAGCTCCGGTTGAAGCAGGCAAAAAGCTGGGAGAGATAGTATATTACTATGGGAACGATAAAATCGGCATGGTGGATATACTTGCCGCATATGCCGTAGACAAGGCAGGCTATAAAGACTGCCTGAAAAAGGTGGTACACAGGTACTTTATCGCACAGTAAAGAACAGATAACAGATATATGTGCGAAATTATAGATATGTACTATATATACGCAATAATACGCATGCCTAATCATACGTACATACGGTTATATGCGCTATAATTCGCATTAACAATCACATGTAAGTGTAGCTTTAAGAGAGCGTAACAATACTCATTCTTAATTTTACACAAGCATAATATTTGCAGCATACTAATACGCAAGTGTAACTTTCAGCAGCGCAGAGTTACGCTTGCGTATAGTTAATAAAGGGCAATAAATGGGCTATAAGTTGCCGTTGACACAAACAACCCTTATTAGTATAGTATAATAAGTATGAAACAGCGTTAAGCTTTATAATCAGCCTTCCGGCAGCATTATGATGCCCACAGGCCGGCAGGGTTTTAAGGAGAGCATATGCCTTTTTTATGGACATTATTAGGTCTGATTGGTTTTGCCTTTATATATTCTGTAATTGACACAAGATTTTTTACTGTTACGAAATATTGCCTTACAACTGACAGGCTTCAGGCGGAGAATGAGGGATTTTCCTTCGTTGTGCTTGCCGATCTTCACAATAATACCTTTGGAAAAAACAACAGCAAGCTGGTGAATATGATTTCCGGGCTAAAGCCTGATTTTATTGTTGCGGCAGGCGACATTGCAACCAAGGGGAAGAGATGCTGCCCCGGATATGCTTTTGAACTGATGAAGAGCCTGGCAAGCCTATGTCCCATATATTATGCCATGGGAAATCATGAGCAGTATTTCCTGGCGCTTCTTAAGGATGATTCGGATAAAAAGCCTCACCTTAAAAAATCCTGGCTGGAATTCTATAATAGGTTAAGCGACATTGGAGTCATCTTCCTGGATAATAAAACAGTAACTGCCGATTATGGCAAAGAGACGATCAGTATAACCGGAATTACCATCGAAAGTGATTATTACGGTGCAGGCAGGGCCTCAGGAATGGCTGAGGATTATATAGAAAGCCTTGTTCTAAGAAGGCCTGAGAATGAATACAAGCTAATGATAGCCCATAATCCTGTATATTTTTCCGAATATGCGGGCTGGGGTGCCGACCTTGTTATATCGGGTCATATTCATGGCGGACTTATAAGACTTGGGAGGCTGGGAGGATTTCTTTCTCCCCAGTATCGCTTTTTTCCTAGATATTATCAGGGCATTTATGAAGAATACGGCAGTACGATGATAGTATCCAGGGGTCTTGGCACTCATTCCTATATGCCGAGGCTGTTCAACAGGCCGGAGCTTATATATGTACAAATAAAAGGGGCAAATCAGAAACCGACAAAAAATTAAACACTCTGCAGCAATACTGTGCAGGAAAAATCAGAGGGATTATATGGCCATATCTGTTAAGCTTGAGGCATTTGAGGGTCCGCTGGATCTGTTGCTTCATTTAATTGACAAGAACAAAATAAATATCTACGACATACCGATAGTAATGATTACTGACCAGTACCTGGAATATATTCAGGGCATGCAGGAAAAGAACATGGATGTAATGAGTGAATTCCTGCTTATGGCAGCAACGCTTATTAATATCAAGTCCAGAATGCTGCTTCCGGTCGAGGAAGAGGATGAGGAGGAAACCGACCCCAGACAGGAGCTGGTGGACAGGCTTCTGGAATATAAAATGTATAAGTATATTTCGGAGGAGCTTAAAGATATGCAGGAGGGTGCTTCAAAAGCCTGCTTCAAGCCTCCGACAATTCCTGAGGAAATTGCGGATTTTAAGGAAGAGATAGATGTAAACGAGCTTATTGCGGACCTGACTCTGGGAAAGCTTCACGAAATATTCAAATCCCTTATGAAAAAGCAGGAGGACAAGATTGATCCCATCAGGTCCAAGTTTGGCAAGATAGAGAACGAAGAGGTTGACTTTACTAAGAAATTCATAGAAATACAGGAGTACGGCCTGGCTCATAAGAAGTTTACGCTTAAGACCCTGATAAAATCACAGCACGGAAAGATGGAGATTATAGTGGCGTTCTTAAGCATCCTTGAGCTTATTAAGCTGGGGAGGGTATATATCGAGCAGGAAGACGGCTCTGACGATATTCAGATTACATACATCGCATCCGATATAATTCAAATTGAGGAGGTCGGACTATAATGGGAATCAAATATGTTCAGGCACAAATAGAGGCAATCCTGTTTACAATGGGAGAAGCGGTTGAGTTGGAGCGCCTGGCCGCTGCAATCGACCATGATGAGGAAACGACCAAAAAAATTATACTGGATATGATGGATCAATATGAAAGAGAGGAGCGCGGCGTACATATAATTGAGCTGGACGGTTCCTACCAGCTTTGCACAAAGCCCTCTCTGTATGAAAGCATAATGCGCATAACCCATGTACCTAAAAAGCATATACTTACTGATGTACTTCTTGAGACACTATCCATCATTGCATATAAGCAGCCGGTAACCAGGCTGCAGATTGAAGCAATAAGGGGTGTAAAATGCGATCATGCCATCAATAAGCTTATAGAATACAACCTGATTTGTGAAGCGGGAAGGATGGATGCTCCCGGAAGACCGATACTTTTCGGAACTACGGAGGAATTCCTGCGTGCCTTTGGACTGAGATCGCTGGATAGCCTTCCGCCGATGGACAAGGAAAAGCTTGAGGACTTCAAGCTTGAAGCCGAGGAGGAAGCAGAACAGCTTAAGCTGGATATTTAAATAGTAAAAAGAAACATATTGTTAATAGGAGACTGAACAGGTATACAAGCAAATTAGATAGATATATAAGAAAGATTAGGCATATAAGGGGAGAAAACAGATACGTATTAGAAGTTAATATAGGTATAAATATTACGAGGGGAGAGAAGTATGCGCATATTAAGAGCAGCTTCATTTATTATTTTAGCACTGATGTTATCATTACTGACAGCAGGATGCAGCAGAAGCACCAATCAGCAGCCCGACGATACAGAAAATGTTTCCGATACGGATACAGAAAGTGTTTCCGATACGGATACAGATAAAGCTTCCTCTTTGGATAATGATCAGAGCAGTGAAAAATCTGCATTGAATGAGAGTACCGACTCGGAATCTAAAACTGCAGACAGTTCTACAGCCGTAGAAAGGCCTGAAATCAGGCTTATTACCGATCAGGGTGTTCCTTCCTTTGATAATAGTTATCTTACGGAGGAGATGTTACTGAATGCAGTGCCGGCCACAGGAGATATAACAAGGCTTTTATCTGTAATGCAAAGGGCAAGAAATAAAGAGGAGATCACTATCGGAGTTATCGGTGGTTCTATAACCCAGGGTTCCCTTGCCACCTCATCCGATAAATCATATGCTGCTTTGTTTTACAAATGGTGGCTTGAAGCATTTCCCGAGACGAAGATTAACTTTGTAAATGCAGGAATTGGCGCCACCAATTCATATCTGGGTGTGCATCGCGTAGACAATGATCTTCTGGATAAGGAGCCCGATGTTATAGTTGTGGAGTTCTCGGTCAATGACAGCGATACTTTATTCTATAAGCAAAGCTATGAATCCCTCATAAGAAAGATACTTAATGCTGACAACAATCCTGCGGTAATCCTGTTATTTATGACAATGGAGGACGGCACCAGCGTACAGCCCTCTCATATGCATATCGGCTTCTGGTATGACCTGCCAAGATTAAGCTACAGGGATGCAGTGCTTAAGGAGATTGAAAAAGGTACATTTACCTGGAAGGATATCTCGCCCGATAACATCCATCCCAATGATAAGGGGCATCAGATAGCAGGTGAAATTCTCTGGGGATATCTTAATATGGTTTATAAGGAGCTTGAAGCCAGGGCACAGGATGAGATTATAGAAGCTTCTCCTATTGATAAAAAGCCCCTTCTTGATGACTCATACAGCCAGGCAGCCATTTATGATTCTACAGTTATAGAACCAATACAATACGGAAGCTTTGAAAAGAAGGATATTCAATATGTAATTAAACACAGTTGGACGGTAACCGAGGGTGATGAGCCCATTATATTTGAAACAGAGGCACAAAATATCGGAATATTGTTTTACAAGACTATTATCGGCGACGGAGGGCAGTTTGAGGTTTATGTGGACGGCAAGCATGTGAGGACTATTGATGCACATTTTGAAAGAGGCTGGGGGAATTATGCTGAAGCGGTCGAGGTCTACAGCTCCCATGAGAAGCAATCCCATACCATTGAGATAAGAAAGTCAAAGAACTCTACAGGAAATGTGCTTAACCTGCTTGGCTTATTGATATCATAGAATATATAAATATATTAAGGATATTAAACTGATATTTTTATCGGAAAAATGCCCTGCCGGCAGTATCATCCAATGACTTAATCGTCATATAATCAACGGTGTATTACCGGGATGAAACTATCGGCAGGGCATTTTATCATAGGAATATATATCAGTTAATCGTGATTCGCTCATGACATAAGTCATGAATTCATAACCTGTTTATTCAACGGGCTTATACCAGGATATTTCACCGTTTTCAAGGGCTGTTTGAAAATCGGGAGCCAGATCAGGTGCACTGCCGCCGTAATGCTTGAAATAGCTTTCAGGATACAGCGGCTTCTTTTTTATCTTAATACTGTCAGTATCGACAGTAGGGTCCTCACCCTCCCTAACCTTTCGGGCAACCACTATTGTACGATAATTTCTCAACTCGTATGAGCAGGTGGAAAGGGTAAGTATCTGGTCATTTTCATTGATATCAACATCATCTATTTGATAGATTGAGCGGATTCTAAGCTGGTATATAAAATTCATATAATCCATGTCGTTTCTAAAGGTAGACTTCATGTAGTCGAAGAAATCCCCCTTGTCGTCATTTCCCGGTGTTATAAATACGGAAAAGACCTTCCATAGACCTGTTTCATAAATTGTATCAAAATTAATTATCGGATGTTCAATTAAGAATTTCTTTTCTTTATAATCCACAAGATGATGGAACATGCTGTCGGTGGATTTCATATTATGGCCATGGATTACATAGTTCTTAGTCCTTTTTTCAACCGAGGATCTGACGTCAAGTATCAGGCTTCCTGATTTTAACTGTTCTTTGGAAGACCACTCCCTGTAAAGATAAAACTCCGGATCCGGTTCGTCAGCGCCTGATTGCATGACAACCAGGTCAATCTTTGTATCATTCTCTCCATTAATATTATTGATGGTCAGCCAGCCCTTCACATCCTCATTAACCCTTAAAAGATTTGTGAAAGCCAGAAGCCTTCCCTTGCTGTCTCTAGTGGGATCCGGTGTCGGAGTCGGTTCCTTGGGTTTATCGGGTTCAGTATCCTCATTCACGGCATCCTCATTATCTGCAGCATCCTCATCAATTAATGATACATCTTCTTCAGTATCATCTTCTTCAGCATCATCTTCTTCGTCAGGTCCTTCAGGTATGGGTGTTGCAGCTTCATCGGTCGAATCGGAGATAACAGGCCTTCTGTATAAGGATTGGGCTTCTTCAATTGATTTGTTCATCCTGTAAGGCAGTATAAAAACTTCATTTATAAATAACCCTGTGAAAACAAAGAAGCCTATTGTGCATAATATTCTTAAGGTCTTAAATATGAGTCTTTTACGTCTTTTATTACTTGATTGCTGCTTTTTTGCTTCCTCCGGCACTTCTGACTTATCAATCCAGGTTTCAACAGCAGTCACATCACCGTCTTCATCATTCTCCTGCTCAGTTGCCGCCTCATCCGGATTAACATCATCAGGATCAGAAACCGCATCTTTATCCTTCATATCCTCATTCTGTGCGGAAACAAAATCCTGATCAGATTTGCTTTCATTTTGTACGGAATCGGCTCCCGGATTGTTTTCATCCTGTATGGATTCTATTTCCTGAGCGCTTTTATTTTTTTCAGAGTCGGCTTCCTGACTGCCTTCATGCTGTACAGAAGCAGCCTTCTGATTGATTTCATTTTGTATTGGAGCAGTTTCCTGTACTTGCTTGTCTTCATTATGTACGGAAGCGGGACCATGTTCTGTAGTATTCTCGTTTTGAACAAAAGCCGCATCCTGACTGACCACATTTTGAACAGATGCCGAAGCATCAGCTTTAGAAGACCGTGAGTTAATATTGGCGGTATATTTACCGGTATTAACCTTTGCGTGATTGTGCGCCTTCTTCTTTCGCTTTGCCATATGACAGCTCCTTATCTAATAATCGTGAGATAATTATACAACGACAAAGCTATCTCGTAAAGATAAATAACCTGAGCATATTATGAATAATATCAGGCATGCACAAATAATCTGAATTAAGGAGCGGATAGGATGATAGGTCTTATGAAGATATGTAAAATTACAGGTATTATTGCACTGCTTGCAGCAATAGCATTGCTTTCAAAATTTAACTATATAGACCCGGAGGCATATGAGGAAGGAAAAAGCGATAGTCCGGATACAGGCGCCTACAGCCTTGAGGATGAGGTAAAAAAAGAAAACCAGTCGGCAAATTCGAATCAGAAAGAAGATTCAAATGAGAATGATAATTTGCATATACCGGAAAGCAACACGAAAGAGCAAAGTAATGAAGAAATTAAGCTTAATGCAATATCTGCTGTACTTATGGATGCAGCCAACGGGCGTCTGTTATACAAGAAGAATGCTTTCAAAGAATTGCCTATGGCAAGTACAACTAAAATAATGACCTGCATTATTGCTTTGGAAAATGCAGAGCTTTCAGATATAGTTACAGTATCCTCCTATGCAGCAAGGATGCCGGATGTCCAGCTTAACATAAGGACGGGAGAGCAGTATTACCTTAAGGATCTGCTATACTCGTTAATGCTGGCAAGCCATAATGATGTTGCTGTTGCAATTGCAGAGCATGTGGGAGGCAGTGTCGAGGGCTTTGCAACAATGATGAACGATAAAGCCAGAATGCTTGGTTGTAATAATACAAATTTTGTAACACCCAACGGACTTGATGCCGCCGGGCACTACACCACGGCAAGGGATTTGGCTGTTATTGCTGCTTATGCAATACAAAACAAAAAATTCCTGGAGATAACCAATACCTCCTCATACAAATTCTGCGAGCTCATTAACAGAAGGAGCTTTACAGTTTCTAATAAAAACAAATTCCTGTATATGATGGAAGGAGCAATAGGCGTTAAGACGGGCTTTACGGGATCAGCAGGCTACTGCTTTGTGGGCGCAGTAAAAAGGACGGATCGCACATTGATTTCAGTAGTACTTGGCTGCGGCTGGCCGCCGAACAAGAGCCTGAAATGGAAGGATACCGTTAAGCTTATGAATTACGGAATAGATAACTATAAATTAAGACAAATATTTGAGTATACAGATCTTGCTCCCGTACCGGTTGAAAAGGGTGTGAAGAAGTATGTAAATCTAAGTATTGACGGAGATTTGAAGCTTTTAATGAGAGACGACGAAACCGTAAGTGTAAAGTATGAGGTGTCAGATATACTCAAGGCTCCTGTTCAGGCTAATGCAATAGCGGGCTATGCCAATTACTACATTGACAGAGAACTGTATGCCAGGCTTCCAATATATACTGCCGAGGAAGTTTTGAAGCTCAACCTGCCGTTTTGCATAAAAAAGGTTACGGATTATCTGCTAATGGATTTTTAGTCATAATTTATAGCATTTATATAATTCGTGATTTGAATCAAAGACATATACAGATTATAATGATATAAACAGGATAAGTTAGTAAGATTGCTTTAGTCAGATAACCGAAACATATTAATCGAAACAGGTAACTAAAACAGGATATCCGAAACAAAATAATTGTTTCAAGATAACTGAAACAAAAACTTTAACAAGATAACTTTATCAAGGAGGTACATTATGGGAAAGAAAATAACTGATAAGGTAACATGGGTAGGCAAGGTGGATTGGGAGCTTAAAAGCTTCCACGGGCATGAGTATTCAACCTGGAGAGGCTCCTCATATAATTCATATCTGATAAGGGATGAAAAAACAGCGCTTATAGATACGGTATGGCAGCCATATGATAAGGAGTTTGTACAACGTCTGAAAAATGAGATTGATTTAAACAGCATTGATTATATCATAATAAACCACAGCGAAATAGACCACAGCGGCGCTTTGCCCGAGCTTATGAGGGAGATTCCCAACACTCCTATATACTGCACGTCTAACGGAGCCAAAATCCTTAAGGGACATTACCATAATGACTGGAATTTTGTAACCGTCAAAACAGGAGACACACTTAAGCTCGGAGAGACTGCCTTAACCTTTATTGAAGCGCCCATGCTGCATTGGCCTGATTCCATGTTTACTTATATGAACGGCGATAATATACTGTTTTCAAATGATGCCTTCGGCCAGCATTATGCTACTGAATCACTTTATAACGATTTGGCGGATACTTCGGAGATTTATGAGGAAGCCATCAAGTATTATGCCAATATTCTCACACCGTTCAGCAAGCTGGTGGTCAGGAAGATTGAGGAAGTGCTTGCCTTTGGCCTCCCGTTGAGCATGATATGCACAAGCCACGGAGTTATATGGAAGAACAACCCCGTACAGATTGTGGAACAATACCTTAATTGGGCCAAAGATTATAAGGAAAATCAGATTACCATAATATATGATACCATGTGGAATTCGACAAGAAAGATGGCAGAAGCCATAGCATGCGGCATCGAGGAGGCTGATGCGCAGGTAACGGTAAAGCTTTTGAATGCGTCCAAGGATGATAAGAACGACATTATCACACAGATATTCAAATCTAAGGGCATAGTGCTCGGATCACCCGTAGTGAATAATGAGATTCTTCACTCGATATCAGGTCTTATGGAAATGGTCAAAGGCTTGAAATTCAAGGGCAAGAAAGCGGCAGCCTTTGGAAGCTATGGATGGAGCGGTGAAAATGTAAAGCTTCTGAACGGTAAGCTTAAGGATGCAGGCTTCGATGTTGTTAACGACGGTATTCGTTCACTCTGGGTTCCGGATGAAGATGAACTGAGCAAAATAAGGGATTTCGGAAGGACACTCGCTGAAAAAATGGCATAGCTTTTTCTGCCTTAAGAAAATTTTTATAAATTCGTAAAAAAAATGAAACCATTACCCGCCCTTATTCGTTTATATATCATAAGAAAAAATAAAGGGCGGGATATTTATGATGAAACTAATCCATCGCTGCGGTAAAAGTAAGTACAGATACTTTTTAAGCGGACTGCTATTTGCATGCATTTCTGTTGCGGCTCTGATATTTTGCATTATGGCTATAAAGGGTAAGCATATGTCCGGTCCTGAGATAATGCNNAACGAAATGTTGCTTAAGTATATCAGCAAGGCCATATATGAAAGGAACCGGCAAGCTAAACAGCTCGCCGAATAACTTCGGCAGAGCAGCTTTAAGTGCTGCATCTCTCTTCAAAACGGCTTGACGAATGCATCCGGCCGTCTTATACTTGGTATGGATATTCATATCAAGCAAATATGAAGGAGAGAGTACTATGGCAAAAGTAATAACTATGGGAGAAATTATGCTGCGTCTTTCAACGCCCGGATATCAGAAGATTATCCAGTCGGACAGCTTTGACGTATGCTACGGCGGCGGTGAGGCTAATGTTGCGGTTTCACTTGCAAATTACGGACATGATGTATATTTTGTGACAAAGATGCCGAAAAACCCGATTGGCGACAGTGCAATTGCAGCCTTAAGAAAGTATAATGTTAATTGTGACTATATAGCCAGGGGCGGTGAGAGGCTTGGGATATATTTTCTCGAAACCGGAGCTTCAATGAGAGCATCAAATGTGGTATATGACAGATCACATTCCGCAATTGCGGAGGCCGATCCTTCGGACTTTGATTTTGATGCCATATTTGAA
>DCTS01000062.1:25533-39400 GCA_002329645.1 Lachnoclostridium sp. UBA1434
GAAAAGGCGAAGAGGATTATGACATCTCTTATGCAGTATGTGGATGTCTGCATAGGCAATGAAGAGGATGCCGAAAAGGTTCTTGGATTTAAGCCCGGCAGTACTGATGTTGCCAGCGGCGATCTTGAGCTTTCCGGATACAGGGAAATATTTGAGCAGATGGTCGATAAATTCGGCTTCAAATATGTTGTAAGCTCCTTAAGGGAAAGCCGTTCGGCTTCCGATAACGGATGGTCTGCCTGCATATATGACGGCAAGGAATTCTACCATTCAAGAAAATATGATATTCATATAGTGGATCGTGTCGGTGGCGGTGACTCCTTTGCCGGCGGCCTGATATGCGCTCTTTTGGAAGGAAAGCCGATGAAGGATGCATTGGAATTTGCCGTTGCCGCTTCAGCGCTTAAGCATACCATTCCGGGCGATTTCAACCTTGTAACAAGAGCAGAGGTTGAAGCCCTTGTAGGCGGGGATGCATCAGGAAGAGTACAAAGATAAATTAATAATGACATGATAATAATAGAATCCGCATAACCGCATATAAGGCAGGTTAATGCGGATTCATTTATAATGTTTGCAAAAATTTATGCGTTGGAAAAATGTTAGTATGATTTTCGCTTGATTATTTTATTATTTCTTATTATGATAAGAAATGTCTGATTGAGACTTTAAAAATTTGGAGGTTTATGTTATGAGGAAGATAAAGACAGGGAAAAAGCCGCAGAAAAAGCCCTTGGATAAGCGGACCCGTATAATACTTGCAGCATCCATAGGTGTTGTGGTGTTAATTGCAATTATTTTATTCTTTATAGAAGGCGGCGGCGAGAAGCTGATTATTACCAATGACACGGATTTAAGGCTTGAAGAAATAAATGTTAAATTTGTTTATATGGAAGGTGACGTTACTGAGCCGATTATAATAAAGGATATTGAAGCAGGAGACAGGGTCGTTACCGATTTTGAAGAAGTGGACTTATATGCATTGGGGGCTAATCTTGAGATAAGCTTCAAGTTTGAGGGCTTCGAAAAAGCATTGAAGACGGATGCCGGAATATTCAACGATCTGTTCAACGGCAAGGCATGGATCAGCTTCAAACAGTTGAACGACGAAATAGTCAGGATGAATGTTAAGGCTAAAAACGGTGTTTTCAACAGCCGGCTTATTGATTGTGACGAGGAATATTATATAAATGTCAATGAGAAATATGTTGGCGAGAGTTACGAAGGTTAACAGCAGAAATTTAAGTCAGCTTTCCGGTGTTAAACAGCGCAAACGGATCAACTTACCAAACGGATCGACTTCAGGTCAAATCAAATAATGCAGTAATGTTAGGAGAATACAAATGGTAAAGCTATATGATAAAGGTATATATCTTGTAAACGGTTCACAAATAATTGAGGATGGAACGGATGCCCTTGTGCAGGTAAAAGCAATGACCGGACTTGAAGGTATAGATAAGGACGATGCCAGACGGCAGACCATAAGCTATGGGATTCTTAAGGAGCATAATACCTCAGGAAATATGGACAGGCTGAAGCTCAAGTTCGACAAGCTTACCTCCCATGACATAACCTATGTGGGTATAATTCAGACTGCAAGAGCTAGCGGACTTGAGGAGTTTCCCATTCCATATGTGCTGACCAACTGCCATAACAGCTTATGTGCGGTGGGAGGCACAATAAATGAGGATGATCACATGTTTGGCTTGTCCTGTGCAAAAAGATACGGTGGAATATACGTTCCTCCCCATCAGGCGGTCATACATCAATATGCCCGTGAAATGCTTGCTTTCGGAGGAGGTATGATATTAGGCTCCGACAGCCATACCCGTTACGGCGCCCTGGGCACCATGGCAATAGGTGAGGGCGGACCCGAGCTTGTTAAACAGCTCCTTAACAGAACATATGATATCAATATGCCCGAGGTCATTGCGGTATATCTGACAGGCACTCCTGCGAATGGCGTCGGACCCCAGGATATAGCGCTTGCTATAATCGGAGCAGTATTTAAAAACGGCTATGTCAATAATAAGGTTATGGAATTTGTCGGAGACGGAATAGACAGCCTGAGTATGGATTACAGAATGGGCATAGATGTCATGACGACGGAGACCACCTGCCTTTCATCCGTATGGAAGACCGACGAAAGAGTGCAGGAATATTATGAGATACATGGAAGGCGTGAGGATTATAAGGAGCTGTCACCGGGACAGGTCGCTTTCTATGACGGACTGGTATATGTTGATCTTTCAAAGATCAAGCCTATGATAGCAATGCCGTTCCATCCAAGTAATGTTTATACAATCGATGAGCTTAATGAAAACCTCCCGGATATACTGAATGAGGTTGAACAGAATGCGGTAAAGGTCCTTGGGGGAAGCAATGTTAAATATACCCTTAAGGATAAGGTCAGAAACGGCAGATTATATGTTGAACAGGGTGTAATAGCCGGATGCGCGGGAGGCAGCTTTGAAAACATATGTGATGCTGCAGATATACTGATGGGAAGGCCTATTGGACACGATGAATTCTCATTAAGCGTATATCCTGCAAGCCAGCCGATCTTCATGGAGCTTGTTAAGAACGGCAGATTCGCTTCACTGGTAGCTGCAGGAGCAACAATACGTACCGCATTTTGCGGACCGTGCTTTGGAGCAGGGGATGTACCTGCCAATAACAGCCTGAGCATTCGCCATACGACCCGTAACTTCCCGAACAGGGAGGGCTCAAAGCTTGGCAGCGGACAGATTGCCTCGGTAGCACTAATGGATGCAAGGTCCATAGCAGCCACCGCAGCCAACAAGGGCCGGCTGACCTCTGCACAGGATTTTGATCCGGAATATACAAGGCCAAGGTATTACTTCGATAAAAGCATATATGACAACCGGGTTTATAACGGCGTCGGCAGGGCGGACAAAAGTATCAGCTTAAGATTTGGCCCGGGTATTGTGGACTGGCCTGCAATGTCTCCCCTGGCGGATGATATAATACTCAAGGTGGTCTCGGAGATACATGACCCTGTTACAACCACAGACGAGCTTATACCGTCGGGAGAAACCTCATCATATCGTTCCAATCCTCTGGCCCTGGCCGAATTTACCTTGTCCAGGAAGGACCCTGCATATGTGGGACGCGCCAAGGAGGTCCAGAAGGCTGAAAAGGCCAGGCTGGAAGGCAGGAGCATAGCTGAGGCTTTCCCGGAGCTTAAGGACGTTTATGACAGGATTTCCGGTAAATTCAGCATTAATATAGAATACACCCAGATTGGAAGCGCCATCTTTGCAATAAAGCCCGGCGACGGCTCAGCCAGAGAGCAGGCTGCAAGCTGCCAGAGGGTTCTTGGGGGACTTGCCAACATTGCAAGGGAATATGCTACCAAGCGTTACCGCTCAAACCTTATAAACTGGGGCATGCTTCCCTTCCTGATAAGCGGTGAGCTTCCCTTTAAGAACGGTGACTATATCTTTATAAAGGATATAAAGAAGGCAGTAGAAGAGAAACAACCCGAAATAAAGGCCTATGTAGTTAATGAGGATATGAGGGAATTCACCCTGAAGCCGGGTGAGCTTACTGACGACGAAAGGCTGATAATTCTCAAAGGCTGCCTGATAAACTACTATAAATGATAATAAACATTTCAAGGGAAGTCTCAGTATGGAAATCCATTATTGATACTTCCCTTTTTGCAACGCTTAACCCCTCTTCTTTTTTGCAAAATATCATTGTGGTATCATAAAAACACAATTGCATTGCTGTATGTCTTATAAATTGCAGCTTTCACTATACAATATGCAAGTAAATATTTCTTGTTATATCCGGAGGAATATATTAGAATATAAAGGATGAATAATTACGAGGGGACTGATCAGATGGCAGTAATAATAGACGGTAAAAGGATATCGAACGATATTAAGGATGAGCTTAAAGCCAGGGTAAATGAGCAAAATATTGATGCCACCCTTTGCGTAATTCAGGTGGGAAATGATCCTGCATCAAGTATTTATGTTAAGAATAAGAAGAAGGCATGCGAATACATCGGAATTAAATCCGTATCCTATGAGCTTCCTGATGAGACGACCGAAAAGGAGCTTATTGACCTGGTTCAAAGCCTGAATGAGGATAAGCGCATTAACGGAATTCTAGTACAGCTGCCCCTGCCTTCCCATATAAACAGCGATGCAGTTATTAAAGCTATTGCACCCAATAAGGATGTTGACGGCTTTCATCCCGAAAATGTCGGGAATTTGTGTATTGGCAGACAGGGCTTTTTATCATGCACCCCTGCAGGTATAATAGAGCTGCTTAAGCGCTATGATATTCCTATTGAGGGCAGGGAGTGCGTCATTATCGGAAGAAGCAACATTGTCGGCAAGCCGATGGCGCTGCTTATGCTGAGGGAAAATGCCACAGTTACGATATGCCATTCAAGGACCAGGGACCTTGCCGAAACAGCAAGACGTGCCGACATTCTAATAGTGGCAATCGGCAAGCCACGTTTTATAACAAAGGATTATGTTAAAGAGGGTGCAGTGGTTATAGATGTCGGAATTCACAGAGATGAAGATAACAAGCTGTGCGGCGATGTGGATTATGAGGATGTCCTGCCCCATGTAAGCGCAATCACGCCTGTACCGGGAGGGGTCGGGCCGATGACAATTGCAATGCTTATGAATAACTGCGTTCAATCGGCGTTACAGATGACCGCCGATAAATAACACCCCTTATAAAATGCTTAAGAGAGGCATGTAGCTGATATGAGAAGAAAAAACATTTGGTTAATGGCAATCCTGATGCTGATTTCATTATCATTACTTAATTCAAAAAATGCTTCGGGTGATGAGCTTGACCCTCAGAAGCCTATGTTCAGCAAAAACGGTGGATTATATACCGAGGAATTTGAATTAACAATATCATTTGCAAAAAGTGATAAAGCTTCTAACATGATATTATATACCCTTGACGGAAGTACGCCGGAGCTTGACAACCCGTCGGTACATGAATACACAGAGCCTTTAAGGATCGGCTATATCCCTTTAAGGGAGAACCCATCCAGATATTTTTGCGGCACGGTGATACGTGCAAGGGCATTTACACCTGACGGAAATGGCAGCGAAACAATGACTGCCACCTATTTTGTGGATCGGGATATATTTAAAAGGTATCAGTTGCCAATTGTTGCCGTAACAACCGATCCGGACAATCTCTATGACCCTTCAATAGGTATAATGGCTGCGGGTAATACTGGTAAACGCGGTAAGGAATGGGAGCGTCCCATTCATTTTGAGTATTTTGATGAAAACGGCAAGCTGCAGGTATCAATGGGTGCAGGTATAAGGCTTCATGGCGGTGCATCCAGAGGTTGGGCAATTAAGTCCTTAAGAATATATGCAAGAGACGAATATGACATGATTGATCAGATTGAATATGACTTTTTCTCAGATAGTCCGGTTCCTGCACTGGTTAGAAATGGCAATAACACAGGCAAACCGATTACCGAATTCAAGCGCCTGATATTAAGGAGCGGCGGCAATGAGGGCGTAGCAGGTGACGGAACCATGTTCAGAGATGCGCTGACCCATGCGCTTATGGTGAACACCTCCCTTGATCTTCAAGCCTATTCACCTGCCGTAGCCTTTATTAACGGCGAGTATTACGGAAATGTGAATATCAGGGAAAGACAGGACGAGGAGTACATAGAGGATCATTATAATGTTAAGGAAGAGGATGTTGTAATATACGAATTCTCCTATAACGGCAAAGGCGAACAGATACCCGATATCGTCGAGGGTGAGGAATCCGACCTGGAGTTCTACAACAATATGCTGGACTTTATCAGGAATAACGACCTGTCCGTTCCCGAGAACTATGAACAGGTTAAAAAGTGGATGGATGTCGAGAACTTTGCGGATTACCAGATAGTCAATATATACGGGGCTAACAGGGACTGGCCCGGCAATAACTGCAAGGCATGGAGAATACGCACCGAATACAACCCGGATGCGCCTTACGGCCTTGACGGAAGGATCAGATGGCTTCTATATGATGCGGATTTTAACTTCGGCCTCTACAAGCGTTCGGCTTACACTGACAACTCACTGCAGGATGCATTAAGAGCAGGAGGTACCGCATGGCCGACACAGGACGGGGCAACCCTGCTTCTTCGAAAGCTCCTTGAAAATAAAGAATTCAAGACCTATTTTTGCCAGAGGTTTCTGGATCTGATTAATACGGAATTCGACGTGGATTACGTCCATTCCCTGATTGATATACTGGCATCGTATTATGAAGCTTCCATTCAGGAGCACAGGGATAAATATTTCCTCTGGGGCGACTGGTATGATAACGTTGCTACAGTTAAAACCTTTATTCAGATGAGAGGCGCTATCTGCAAGATGCATCTGGCTGACAGGTTTAGCCTGGGAAAGATATATTTCCTTTCACTTGACATAGGTACGGCCGAGAATCCCATAGGAGGCTATGTCAGAGTTAATACGGTTGATATAAGCTCTTCCTCCAAGGGAGTTAAGGAGGGTATATGGAGAAAGTCATTTTATGACGGGCTATCCACCATACTTACAGCAGTTCCGGAGGAAGGCTATGAATTCGTTGGCTGGAGCGGTACAACGGACAGCAGTGAAATAAGCATTGATGCCACGAAGCTTTTTACCGGCAACGGCGATGTGGCATTGAAACCTGTATTTAAGCCTGTTAAAACAAGTGATGCGTCAAATGATGCTGAAGATAACAGCGCTTCAGAGACTTCCGGCATGTCTTCAAATAATGAAGCTGCTGACAACAGCAATACTGATAACGAAGGCGCCGGCAGCAACAAGGCTGATAAGAAAGGCAAAGCAGAAAATGAGGCTTCTAACGAAGACAAGGCTTCGAATACCTCAGGCCTGGCAACAGCATATGTAATTATTTCGGCTCTTGTGTTGGCAGTGGCCTTAGCTGCAGCATATATTATATTCCGTAATAAAAAGAGAGGAACGGATAATTAGTATTAACGGCATAATAAAGGAGACAAGATGAATATATTCTTTGTATCACTAGGTTGCGACAAGAACCTGGTAGACAGCGAGAACATGCTTGGCATATTGGCCGATTCGGGGTATATAATAACCGATGAGGAAGAAATGGCTGATATTATTATAATAAACACCTGCTGCTTTATAAACGACGCCAAGCAGGAAAGTATCAATGCAATACTTGAAATGGCAGAATATAAGAAAAGCGGAAGCTGTAAATGGCTTATAGTTGCAGGCTGTATGGCACAAAGGTATAAGGAGGAAATCCTTAAGGAGATACCTGAGGTTGACGCCCTGCTTGGCACAACAAGCTTTACCGGTATTATAGAAATTATTGACAGGCTTAAGGAGGGCGAAAAACAGGTTCGTATAGAAAGCCTTGACAAAAGGCCGCAATCTGCATCTAAAAGACTTGTCTCCACGGGCACAAGCCATGCATACCTTAAGATTGCCGAGGGATGCGACAAGCACTGCACCTACTGCATAATCCCTAAGCTGAGGGGAAGCTACAGAAGCATACCCATGGAAGAGCTGTTAAGCGAGGCAGAGTATCTGGCCGGGCAGGGAATAAAGGAATTAATACTGGTCGCGCAGGAAACCACCCTGTACGGAGCCGATTTATACGGCAGGAAGGCTTTGCCGGAGCTTCTTAAGGGCTTATGCAGGATTGAAGGCTTTGAATGGATCAGGATTATGTATTGCTATCCGGAAGAGATTACTCCTGAGCTTGTTGCTGTTATAAGGGAAGAGCCTAAGATATGCAGGTACCTGGACTTACCCATACAGCATGCCTCAGACCGCATATTAAGGCTTATGGGAAGAAAAACCTGCAAGGAGGATCTGTTAAGGATAATAACAATGCTAAGGAGAGAGCTTCCCGATGTAATACTGCGCACCACACTGATTACAGGCTTTCCTACAGAAACAGAGGAAGAGCATGCAGAGCTTATGGACTTTATAAGCAGCCAGCGCTTTGACAGACTGGGAGTATTCACATATTCCAGAGAGGAAGGCACACCTGCCGCATCTTTAAAACCTCAGATGCCTGCCAGAATTAAAAGGATAAGACAAAGGCAGCTTTATGAGCTTCAGCAGTCAATTGCTTTTCAGGCAGGGAAGGAACGTATCGGCAAAACATATGATGTGCTTATTGAAGGAAGAATAACTGACGAGGAGAATGTTTATATCGGCAGGACATATATGGACGCCCCTTCCGTTGACGGTTCCATATTCGTCAATTCCGGGGAGGAGCTTATGTCCGGCCGGATGGTTAAGGTATTAGTAACGGGCGCCAGGGACTATGACTTGATCGGAGATATTGTGAAAGGAAGTGCAGTCGAATGAATCTGCCAAATAAAATTACCATCATAAGGGTATTGATGATCCCTGTTTATCTGGTCTTTATGCTTGTACCTCAGATTCCTTACGGAAGGTATATAGCAGCGGGTGTTTTTATTGCTGCCGCACTGACGGATGCTTTGGACGGATACCTCGCAAGAAAGAACAACCTGATTACGAATTTCGGCAAATTCATGGATCCTCTTGCAGACAAGCTGCTTGTCTCGGCCGCATTAATTTGCCTTGTAGAATATGGGCTGATCCCGACCTGGATTGTAATAATTATTATAGCAAGGGAATTTATCATCAGCGGTTTCAGGCTTGTGGCATCAGACAACGGCGTTGTTGTTGCAGCAAGCTGGTGGGGAAAGGTTAAAACAAATGTACAGGTTGTTATGAGCGTAATGCTGATAATCAACCTGGATAATCCGGTAATTAACATATTGGAGCAGGTTGCAATTTATCTGGCTTTGGCTCTTACAATCATTTCATTAATCGATTATATGGTTAAGAACAGAAAAGTACTTGCAGAGCATTAACAGACAATATCCGGAGGAAGCAGTATGATTGTTGAACTGATAAGCGTAGGGACGGAAATTCTGCTTGGAAATATTGTGAACACTAATGCCAATTATTTATCACAGGCATGTGCAATGCTGGGTATGTCGCTTTATTACCAGGTTGTGGTAGGGGATAATCCCGGCAGGCTTCTTGATACGATAAAGACCGCTCTGTCCAGATCCGATATTATAATACTTACGGGAGGATTGGGCCCGACACAGGATGACCTGACCAAGGAAACAACTGCCAGGGCTATTGGACGCAGCCTGTGCATGGATGAGCGCTCAAAGCACAGGATACTGGAATATTTTAATACCATCTATAAATCCGGCACATATGGCAGCTCTGATAATGAAGCAGGGATAAACGATGCTGTTACGGCCGCCTACGCCAGGATAACAGATAATAACTGGAAGCAGGCAATGACCATCGAAGGGAGCCTTGTACTTGATAACGATAACGGTACGGCACCCGGATATATAGTGGAAGACAAGGGGAAGCTTATCATTCTCCTTCCCGGTCCGCCCAATGAGATGAAACCCATGTTTGAGGCTCATGTGCTTCCCCATCTAAAGAAGCTTACAGACAGGACCTTTGTATCCAGGATGGTTAAAATCTGCGGAATAGGCGAAAGCAGGGCCGAAACCATGATTCTGGATTTAATTGAGCAGCAGGATAATCCGACGATCGCACCCTATGCCAAGACGGGGGAGGTTCATATAAGAATAACTGCCTCTGCACACGATGAGGAGGAAGCAAACCGTCTTTTACAACCCGTATTGGATAAGCTAACGGAGCGGTTTGGGGATAATATCTATACCCTCGATGAAAAGGAAACCCTGGAATCCGTTGTGATAAAGCTCCTTGCGAACAGGGGTCTTAACCTGTCGGTTGCCGAGTCCTGCACGGGAGGGCTCCTTGCAAGCCGGATCGTAAGCATACCCGGCGCCTCCATGGTATTTAACACAGGCTTTGTAACCTATTCAAATGAAGCAAAGAGAAAAAATCTTGGGGTTAAGGAAAAAACTCTTGGCAAATACGGAGCCGTAAGCTCCCAGACAGTCAGGGAAATGGCCGAAGGAGCCTGCCTGGCCACGGGCAGCAGCGTTTCGGCAGCAATAACGGGAATTGCAGGCCCCGGCGGCGGTACAGCCGAGAAACCGGTCGGCCTTGTATATATTGCCTGCAGGGTGAATGGTGAAACCACTGTCAGAGAGCTTCATCTTAAGGGAAGCAGGGATAAGATACGTGAACAAAGCGTTATATACACCCTGGATCTTATAAGAAGATGTTTATTGGCATCAGACAGCTAAAAAAATGGATTTGTTTAGAATAATAACATAGAAATGACACAGTTGCCATGTATTCTGATATCGAGTAACGGGAAACTTCTTTGGCAAAGGAGGTTAGGAATGAAGCCATTAGGTAAAATTTTACTCCTGATATCTATACTGGCCTGTGCCATTATACTAAGCAGCTGTAAGAATGTTAAATTCGGCAAATATGATCCTGCGAAGGATTCAGATAATACCAAGAATACCGGCAGCAAGGCTGAGGTTACACTTGCAAATGATAATAGCAAGGAAGACAATGCAGCTTTAGTTAACAGCATTAATGAAGATGAGGATGATAAGGACGACCCGACTCCGACAGTCATTAAGCCTGTTGAAAACAAGGAACTGCTTATATATACTGTTAATTCGGAAGCTGTCATCGAGCCTGTAACGGCGCTTATTCCAAAGGACACCGTAATTGATCCCCGGCTTATTGTGGATACGGTAGTGGAAAACATGGCTGATATGTCTTACAATATTGGCATTGACAGTGTAACAACCGATAAGGATATTGTTATAGTCAGCTTTCTTAAGGACAAGCCGCCCCTTGTGGATGTAGGCGCATCCTATGAACTGGCAATACTTGATGCAATTGCGCAAAGCTTGATTGATAATCTGGATGACTATAGTAAAGTTATTTACCGCGTAGAAGGAGAGGCTTATATAAGCGGTCATGTTCAACTCGGTTATGATGAGGTTTATATGCTGGACTAAGGCGATAATAATCATAGTCTTAGATGTTGACGTCAGTCAGGCAATTGCTGTGCCTTTCGCACTTTGCAGTTGCCTGATTTATTGTAAGTCTCATATGTATTTTATGTATAAAGCAATATAACTTCAGCGCAGAATAACAGGATTACCACAAGATAAACCCGGTATACTAAGCATTAGAAACTATAATACTGATAAAAATAATGCTTATAAACAATAATCATAATATGCAATAATCCTTATATACAATAATCCAAATATACAATAATCTTAATATAAAATAAGGTGCCTAAATGATGATAAAAAAGGTATTTGTTATCGGCGGCGGCGCATCGGGTATGATGGCTGCTATAGCTGCCGCAAGAAACGGCCACAGGGTTGAGCTTTATGAAAAGAACGAAAAGCTTGGCAAGAAGCTCTATATTACAGGAAAGGGCAGATGCAATCTGACCAATGCCTGTGACAGGGACACGCTTTTTGACAATATTGTTTCCAATAACAAATTCTTTTATCATGCATATTCGGAATTAAGCAATTATGATACAATCGACTTTTTTGAAAGGCTGGGACTGCCTCTTAAGGTTGAAAGGGGAGACAGGGTATTTCCCATTTCCGATAAATCCTCAGATGTCATTGCAGCGCTTAAGAAGGAGCTTGAAAGGCTTGGCGTTGCAATCAACCTTGGATGCGAGGTAAGTGATATAATCATAAAGGATGGTGCATTTTCCGCAATCAGGCTTAAACCCGGGAACAGGACTGTTTCAGGCGATGCGGTAATAATAGCCACCGGTGGTTTATCCTATCCGGTTACCGGCTCTACAGGAGACGGCTATGAATTTGCCCGTTCAATAGGGCATACCGTTACTAAGCTGACTCCTTCCCTTGTACCTCTCATTGTATCGGAGCCCTTTGTAAAGGAGCTTGAAGGGTTATCCCTCCGGAATATCCGAGTCAATGTGATGTCAGGCCAAAATAGTATTTTCAGTGATTTCGGCGAGCTTATGTTTACCCGTAACGGGTTAAGCGGACCTGTAATTTTAAGCGCAAGCAGTTATATCCTTCCGCATCTTGAAAAGGATAAGGAGCTTATTGTCAGCATAGACCTAAAGCCGGCTCTTACGGAGAAGCAGCTTGACTTAAGGGTACTGAGGGATTTTGAAGAGTTTAAGAACAAACAATTTAAGAATTCTCTTGAGCGGCTATTGCCAAATAAACTAATTGATGTTATTATTCGTCTATGCCTGATAAATCCTGATAAGAGAGTAAATTCCATAACCGCCGGGGAGCGGGCAGCCCTGGTGAAATTGTTAAAAAATTTCAACTTCAATATTACCGGACTGGGAGGTTTTAACCAGGCTGTAATAACCAAGGGCGGCGTCAATGTTAAGGAGATTAACCCTTCAACGATGGAATCCAAACTGGCTTGCGGGGTGTATTTTGCAGGCGAGGTACTGGATCTGGATGCACTTACCGGAGGGTTTAACCTGCAGATTGCATGGTCAAGCGCATATCTTGCAGGAAGCAGTATCAAATAACCTGGAGGAAGAACATGAAGCATTACAATATTGCAATTGACGGACCTGCAGGAGCAGGAAAAAGTACGGTAGCCAAAAGGCTTGCCAAGGAGCTTGGCTTCATATATGTTGATACCGGCGCCATGTACAGGGCAATGGCTTTGTACTTCCTAAGAAACGGAATAGAAGCATCGCAGCTTGACAGGATTGAACAGGCCTGCAGGAATGTGGATGTTACCATAGATTATCAGAATGGGGAGCAGCATGTCCTTCTTAACGGTGAGGATGTCTCCCGGCTTATCCGCACCGAGGAGGTTGGGAATATGGCAAGCGCAAGCTCCGTCCATAAGGTGGTGCGCCTTAAGCTTGTGGAGCTGCAGCGTGAGCTTGCAAAGAAGCAGAATGTTGTTATGGATGGAAGGGAAATCGGTACTTTTGTACTTCCTGATGCCAATCTGAAGGTTTATCTTACCGCAAGTGTATCGGAAAGGGCCAGAAGACGCTTCGGGGAGCTAAAAGAAAAGGGTATTGATGCCGATATAAAAGCAATAGAAAAGGATATTGAAGAGCGGGACCACCGGGATATGACAAGGGAATTTGCACCTCTTAAAAAAGCAGAGGACGCTGTGCTTGTGGATTCCTCCGATATGACGATAGATGAGGTTGTGGATACAATAAAAAGCCTGATAAATAATATTTAGGAGTTGAATTATTTGGTAATAAAGCTTGCTGAAAGCGCCGGTTTCTGCTTCGGCGTGAAAAGAGCTGTAGACATGGTTTATAATGAGGCCGGGTCAGGAAACAGGGTTTACACCTACGGGCCCATAATCCATAATGAGCAGCTTATTGAGGATTTGGAAAGGCAGGGTGTGATTGCTGTAAACAGTCCCGAGGAATTAAAAGAACTGCCTGCGGGAACAATAATCATACGTTCCCATGGGGTTTCAGAGAACATATTGAATGAGCTCAATGCAAGCGGACATAAGGTTATTAATGCAACCTGCTCCTGTGTGCAGAGAATTCAAAGGCTTGTGAGGGAGCAGAGTAATCAGGGACGACATATTATTATTGCCGGCAAGAAGACCCATCCGGAGATAATGGGCATCATCGGCTGGTGCGCTGTGCCGGAGCAGGATGGAGAAGAAACTATAAAGAAAAGCCCGGGATACACCGTAATCGAAGATTTATCTGAAGCGGAAGGCTTCAATTTACCGATAGACACTAAGCTTTTTATAGTAGCACAGACGACATATAATTACAATAGATTTCAAGAATTAGTTGAAATTATAGCAAAAAAAGGTTATGATATATTTGCTCAAAATACGATTTGCGATGCCACCAGAAAGCGCCAGGACGAGGCGTACCGGCTCGCCAGGGAATC
>DCTS01000065.1 GCA_002329645.1 Lachnoclostridium sp. UBA1434
CGGCATGACCTCGCACGCGGCCGTGGTTGCGCGCGGCATGGGCACCTGCTGCGTGGCCGGCTGCTCCGATCTGCGCATCGACGAAGAGGAGAAGACGCTGGGTGTCTGTGACGCCTGCTTCAAGGAGGGCGACTTCCTGTCCATCGACGGCTCCACCGGCAACGTGTACGCGGGCTCGATTCCGACCATCGAAGCCGACGTGTCCGGCGACTTTGCCACGCTGATGGGCTGGGCCGACGAGGCGCGCCGCCTGAAGGTGCGCACCAACGCCGACACGCCCCAGGACGCGGCCAAGGCCGTAGAGTTGGGCGCCGAAGGCATTGGTCTCTGCAGGACCGAGCATATGTTCTTCAAGGACTTCAAGAACCCCGCCAACTCCGAGAAACGCCAGCTGGCCATCCAGGAAATGATCATCGCCGACGATCTGGAGACCAGGGAAAAGGCCCTGGCCAAGCTCCTGCCCTTCCAGAGGGAAGATTTCATCGGCATCTTCGAGGCCATGAACGGCAAGCCCGTCACCATCAGGCTCATCGATCCCCCCTTGCACGAGTTCACCCCCAAGGACGACATCGGTGTCAACAAGCTCTCCAAGATAACCGGCAAGAGCCCTGAGTTCATCAGGATGCGCTGCGACCAGCTCCACGAATCCAACCCCATGCTGGGCCACAGAGGCTGCCGCCTGGCCATTACCTATCCCGAAATTCTCAATATGCAGGTGACGGCGATCATCGAAGCCGCGGTGGAATGCGACAAGAAAAAAATCAAGGTTCTGCCCGAAATCATGATCCCCCTGACCATCGACAAGAAGGAATTCCAGATCCTCGCCGATCAGGTCAGGGCCGTGGCCGATCCCATCATCGCCAAGGCCAAGTCCAAGGTGAAATACCTCGTGGGCACCATGATCGAAATTCCCCGGGCGGCGCTCCTCGCCGATCAGGTCGCCGAGGCCGCGGAGTTCTTCTCCTTCGGCACCAACGATCTCACACAGATGACCTTTGGCTTCTCCCGTGACGATGCAGGCAAGTTCCTGGATTCATACTACAAGACCAAGATATACGAGTCTGATCCGTTTGCAAGGCTTGACCAGGATGGCGTAGGCCAGCTTGTTAAGATGGCTTGTGAAAAGGGACGCAAGACAAGGCCGGGCATCAAGCTCGGCATCTGCGGCGAACATGGCGGAGATCCTTCCACCATCGAGTTCTGCCATAAGGTCGGATTAACCTATGTATCCTGCTCACCCTTCCGCGTACCGATTGCAAGGCTGGCAGCAGCACAGGCAGCATTGAATAATTAATAATATAAATATACAGAAAGGCAGTCCTTATGGGCTGCCTTTCGTTATAGGATAAAAAAGCGTTTGCTATTATTTGCCTTGTCGATTGTTATGTAACATTGCAAATTCATTCACAGGATATCTATCGACAAGAGACTAATTATGGTTCACACCTGTTTTCATTAATTTAATAATTTCATCTAAACTATCCGATTGAATATCATCAGTTGCTATCTTATTGACTTTATTCACTCCACATTTTACGCAATGATGAATTATTTGGATTCCCTTTTTCGATGAATTTATTATACCTATTGGTTCCATTAATCCTTTACATGTATTACTTCTATCTCCTGGTAAATTATCAACATGTAAAGAATATAGACAAAATGGACAATGGTTTCTATAACTACCGTTGTTCAATCGTAATACTTGTTCACCACAATTATAACATTTAAAACTCTGATTTTCACTTGACCTGCTCAAGCCCAAATTCCCCTCTCTTGATTTGAAAGTTCAAATCAAGAAGTTCGGGTTCCGTTCTATTCTTTTTTAATTTAGGCTTAAATCAACTATTGACAAATTCACCGCCTGTTCCTTTAGGGTCGGCGATTACTTCCAATTCCATCTTCATTATGGCTTATTTCATCCATAAATCCGAACCTCGACCAATTTTATATATTGTATAGGCCACTGTAAGGCGGAATAACTTCATATTTGGGCCCACCTTCCATTGGTATGTGTATGCTGATTCTCACTAACATCGGCGCTCGTCCCCGACTGAGCTTGAGTATTTATATAATCTTGTTACTTTTCTTATCATTATTGCTCCATCTCAATGTTGTACCAACTGAATTAATACCTCCGATAAATACCAAGGAATGAATTTGCAATGTAACATAACATATCTAAAGCATCTGTGATCTCCGTCACACCCATTGGTTCAATATCATCATAATATTTACTCCCTTCAAGTTTTTTTATTATATATGCAATTGAGAAATAATATAGTAAATACTTACATTTTTTGAGTATATAATATTATTTTGATATTGGCAATACTATGTTTTCCAAAAAAGGATTTATTAATTTGTATGGATAAGAATATGGTAGATATTAGAAATCTAGTATTGTAATATATTTAATTGTATTATATGCTATAGAAGTATATCAATTCTTTAATATCATATAGTTGGAGGAATACCAATGAGCAGATAATTTATTGTGGATGATAATTATATTTTTAAGGAGACAAGCTATGAAAGAATATACAAGTGCATTAAATAAGTACAATCACTATTTTGAAGGATATAACGAGAATATTCCGGTCATATATTCAACCCTTGAAGGCCAATATCAAGGAACTATTTATTGTGATGATGAAGAAGAAATTGCAATTTTAGTCACAAAATTTGGCTTTATATTTCTTGGCGGGAACATAGAGTGCAAGAGAGCAAAGATTATTATTAATGATATTATTTTTAATGAGCTGGTATTGAAGCAGCAAAAAAAAGAAATAATCGTATTTGGACAGGACGAGAAATGGAATAATGTTTTAAACAAGGTGTTCGAAGGTCATCATGGAGTGAGTGATTTACGAAAATGTTACACATTAAACAAGGATAAGTTTACAAATATATGTAGTGAATTTAAGCTTGATAATGTCAAAGTTGTCGTAAATTATGAACATGATAATAACTCTGCAATTGAATATCCTGTGTCACGTGTTTATGCAGATAATGTGAATGTAAGCTTTTGCTCGGCATTTATGCTTGCGAGAGGTTTTGCGGAAATTGATGTAGCTACGGAAGAAGCTTATAGACAAAAGGGTTATGCCAAAATAGGTGCTATAGCATTAATGAAAGAATTACTTCATCAAGGTATTGAGCCTTGTTGGTGTACATGGCCATATCGTCTTGAATCACAAGCGCTTGCTCAATCCATTGGTTTTGAGTTAAACAAGGAAGTACGTGCGTACATATGGGTTGAAGAATTTGGGATTTAATATCGCTATGTTTTAATTAAGGGTAGCACAGGCTGTAATTAACAGCAAAAGGCAGCCCGTATAATAATAATATGATATAATAATCAGGAGAAATATATGAAAGTTGAAGACATAATATCATTTGGCAGTTACGAATGGCGTATACTTGATATTCAAAATGACAGAGCATTAATCATAACAGAAGATATTATAGAACAACGGCCTTTCCATGATGCCTATAAAGACATAACATGGGCTGACTGCTCGTTACGCAAATATCTTAACAGTGAGTTTTATGACCGGTTTAGCTCGGCTGATACTGACAGAATCATTCCTGTGATAAATAAAAACCCTGATAATCAGTGGTATGGAACAAAAGGCGGGGCAGATACGAAAGACAGTATATTTTTATTGGATCTTTATGAGGCATGCAGATATTTCGGTGACAGTACGTCAAAATTGTATAATCGCGGAATAAATCAACGATATTGGTTTGAAAGGAAAGACGAGAACAATATTAAGCGGATTGCTTCATATAAGGGTCAAGCGACATGGTGGTGGCTTAGGTCTATGGGCCGGGTCAGTGTTAAGGCTGTGTATATCCATGGCGACGGTAATATTGGAATTCAAGGCAACAATATATTAAAAGGCAACATTGGCGACGGAAGATGTATAGGCGGAGTACGCCCTGCTTTATGGCTTGACATATCATAATACTGTACACAGAGATATAAGAGAACCTTCTAATTAGTGCAATAAGCATGGGTTAACGGGAGCGCTGTATGCGCTCCCTTGTTTGTAAATAAATATTAATGGTTTTTTCGAAATCTTAGTTGAAAATATTCGCAGACTTTTTACCGCAGCAGCATAATACACAATGTATTATATGAAATGCGAACCTTGTAAAACACTCTCGAAGATGCTTATATTTATATTACAAATAATCTCAGTATAAAAAGAAATATATAATGATAACGACGATTATTCTATAATATGACGTATAGTTGTCATATTTAGTGTTGTATACTATATAAGCATTAACCGAGGGGGGGCAACAGAATGATTCAGGATAGAAAATATATATCGGGCAAGATATATACCTTTGCAGGAACGGGTGAAGCCGGCTATAGCGGAGATGGCGAAAAGGCAGACAGAGCACGGCTTAATGGCCCGGCAGGTTTGGCAGTTGATAAGGATGATAATATATACATTGCAGAAATACATAATAATATAATTCGAAAAGTTGATGCAAGAACAAATATTATTACAACGGTGGCAGGATGCGGGACAAGGGGCTTTTTCGGAGACGGAGGGCCTGCTTCACACGCCGGGTTGAACGGACCGGAGGGCGTATTCGCAGATGAGCATGGGAATATATATATTGCAGATACCTATAACCATCGTATAAGGAAGGTTGATTTCATGACCGGTATTATACATACAATAGCCGGATGCGGTGAAGCCGGATATAATGGTGACGGCATTAAGGCATGCGATGCAATGCTCAACACCCCTGCAGGTGTTGTAGCAGATAAGAAAGGTAATGTTTATTTTAATGATTATAAAAACGACAGGGTAAGAAAGGTTGATTTGGACGGTATTATTTCAACCTATGCCGGAACGGGAATGAAAGGCTGCAGCGGTGACGGAGGCCCTGCAGACAAAGCCCAAATTAACGATGTATATGGTCTGGCCATCGACGTAGACGATAATATCTATATCATGGACAGCTTAAACTTTGCCGTAAGGAAGATAGATGCTGAAACGAAAGTGATAAGTACCGTAATTGGTAAAGGAATACCCGGGCCGATTACGGAATTTGAGAAGATTGCAGACAGTTATGTTGGTCGTGTTGCTCATGAAAAAGGAACAATAGGAATGGAAGCTCCTCATGCCGTGGAAGTAACCTCGGATGGAAACATAATAATAGCCGATACCGGCCATTATCGAATTCGAATGGCAGATGTGAAGCAGGATTCGGTATATACCATAGCAGGCAATGGACAAAAAGGCTGCAGCGGCAATAATAATATGGCGCTGAACGCAAGCTTGTGCGTACATGGATTGCGGGTGGATTCGGCTGGCAGCGTGTATTTTAATGATTTTGAAAATCATATTGTGAGGGTAGTTAGATTTTGAGAAAACAGGTATACTTCTGGTCCAATGAGAATGGCGGGTCAATCCATGTTCATGTTGGAACAGGAAACCATACAAAGCTGGCAGCCCGTATGGGCTGCTTTTGTTATACCATTAAATAAAACAATTTATTAGTGATTTATTATCCATGAAATGATATAATTCAAGAAAAAATATCCATTGGAAAAAGCCATGAAATCAGTCCCGGCATTTGCTTCTGTTCTTGACGGAATGGAGGCGGCTGTCATTAAGATCTAAGCTGTGCTTAACGTTGGAGAATATTATCTGATATACATATAATACAGATTTATTATCAAAAGGAATTAATTTCATGAGCTGCTATTTTATTGTTTGTACTTATATAGACAAAGACAGAGCGCTGTATGATGAGTATATTCGTAATGTAAAGCCTATAGTGGAAAGAGCAATAATAGTTGAAGGTACTGATGAGGAGCTTATAACCGGCTCTTGATGCTTTTTTGTTACAAATAATGGTTGAAGTTTAAGAACTCTTGTCTTAATATATACTATAGATTACTAAATCACTATGATACGAGGGAAGTAACTAATGAAATCATATCCGGTATTGCACGAGGACATTGAAAAGATTGCGGATCAATTGCTTAGTATGAAGCCGGATCCAATTAAGTCCCCTTCAGCAATACCAGGGAATGCTATCCCTGGATCAGGGCAATATCGCTTCTGGCAAGGTATAAAAGCTGGGACAAATATAAAGATGATATTTATTCATTTATATGGAGTCAGAGAAATGAGCAGGGCTTGTGGGATTTTATTGTAAGGCCTTACGGAAGCATGTTCCCGCTGTCTGATTCCTGGAGAAAGGAAAGCAGCCGTATAATAGACAGCTCGATTTACATACTTAGAATATTGAGCGGATGGAAGGGATTATAGAATTGTACTTTGTTATATTATGAATTATCGAACCGGTATGTATGAATTGTCAGTAATCAACACGGAATAGTTATAATTAGCTAGAAGTTAATCAGAAAAATGTGTTATAATTGATATGGACATTATCTATACAGGAGGATAAAACAATGCAGAGAATACTTTTTTGTAATATTGCCTGGATGTTGCTTTATAAGGGAGTCAATGAGAATGACAAGCCGTTAAACGGGGGGGTTTGGGTTAAGAAGAATAAAGCAGTACATGAAGCATATAATTTTGACGCAATTACCTTTGCAGGGGACGATACCAGGTATTGCCTCGGTTATGTTGAGACAAGGGTATCGGCCAGCAGCACCAGGAATGAGCTGCATATCGAACGCATAAACGGCTGCAGTGACTTGAAGAATGAAGAAGCCGTCGATGATGTTCTGGTAATCTGGTGCGCTAAGGATGATCATAGTGATTTTATATCGGTTGTTGGATGGTATAAGCATGCTACAGTTTATCGCAGATATCAGGCAATAGAGTTTGACAACGGATATATACAGGAATACAATACTATCGCTGAGGCGAATAATTGTGTACTGCTTCCTTCAGGTATCAGACACAGGAGAACATTGTGGTATGTTCCCCGGACCGGGAAGAAGAACGGGCCGAAATATGGCTTTGGCCAGGCAAATATATGGTTTGCCAATAATTCCGATGAGGATCCTTACCTGAAAGCATATCTTGAAAAAATAATCAGTCAAATTGATGAATATGACGGAGAAAACTGGTTGTATAAAACCACGTATTAAAACCGGTTGTGTCCGCATATTAAAGACTTCTTGTAAAAAACCATATAATTAAGACTGTTTGTATAGAACCACATATTTAAGACTGCTAATATATAATCACATAATAAAAAGCTGTAACAGCGGCCATACTAAAGACCGCTGTTATTACATATAAACAATACATACAAATGGATAGGTTGGATATGTGCATGAATATGATAAAGGAAAATAACAGAAAGCTTGAAAAGGAAATATACCTGGGCAATGCTGAGGATATTGCCAAATTTATATTGGGCAAGATACTGGTCCATAAATCCCCGGAGGGTATTACTAAGGGCATGATTGTTGAAACCGAGGCATATCTTGGCGAGAAGGATAAAGGCTCCCACACTTATAATAACCGCAGGACAAAAAGGACGGAAATACAGTATAAAGAGGGCGGTTATGCTTATGTGTACTTTATATACGGAATGTATTACTGCTTTAATATAGTCACCAATAAGGCGGAAAAAGCTGAGGCGGTGCTGATACGTGCACTGGAGCCTGTTGAAGGTCTGGAGCTTATGAAGGCCAGGCGTAAAAACGATAACATACTAAAACTGGCAAACGGACCGGGGAAGCTATGTACTGCAATGGGTATAACCCGGGAGCATAACGGAATGGATTTATGCTCCGATATTCTTTATCTTGAATACCCCGAGAATGATGTTGAGCATCAGATTGAGGCATCTAAAAGGATCAACATAGATTATGCGGAGGAAGCAAAGGATTACCTGTTAAGATTTACGATTAAAGGCAATAAATATGTTTCTATATGACCTATTTTTGCCATCATTTCCTGTTATATAAACTAATATCATGTAACTGAGGACAACTTAAGCAGACCATAAAGGAGTTGGAAAATGAACAGGAAAGTAATTATAAAGCTGATACTTACTTTTGCATTTGCACTTTTTGTAAATATGCATTTTCAGGAGGTTGCCGCTGCAGAGGAAACGCCTCCTATAAGTTATATGGAGATAACCGGCTATCCGTCCAAAACGGAGTATATTACAGGTGAGAGCCTGGATTTATCCGATATGATATTAACAGGTTATTTTCAGGACAGCACTGTAAGGACTATAACGGATTACAATGTCTCCGGTTTTGACAGCAGTAAGATAGGCTCACAGCTTGTAGTAATAAATTATCAGAATCAATATAAAGCCTTTAGTGTTATCGTAAAGCCGGGTAAGGTCACTAATGTAAGGGCGGATAATCAAGCCGCAAATTCAGTTACCCTATCCTGGGACGCATTTGAAGGTGTCAGCAGGTATGAGATATACGGACTTGATGAATGGTCCGGTGAGTATAAATACATATTACATACCGTTGGCACCAGCGCAACCTTGTATTTTATTTCCGGTTCCACGCAAAGCTATAGAATCTGTGCCCTGGCTACGATAGACGGTGTGGAATACAGGGGCGAGATGTCGGATACATATACGGTTGCTTCTGCACCCGGCGAGATGACTCAGGTAACTGCCCCGGATGTTACCGATACTTCCGTTACCTTAAAATGGAGTAAGGTTACAGGGGCATCAGGCTATTTAATATACCGGTCTCCGGACACAAACGGAAATTACAAGAAGATAGGGAAAACGACCGGAACGGAATATACGGATAAATCCCTGACATCTGCAACGGGATACATATATAAGGTCTGTGCATATTCATTGGATGAAACATTGACAGGATCCTTTTCCGATGAAATATATGTAAGCACAAACCCCAAAAAGCCTGTTATATCCTCGGGCAAGGGCGGAGATGCCCGGTTACGAATAGCATGGGCAAAAGTGACAGGGGCATCATATTATGATGTTTATTACAGTGATAACGATTCCGATTATACCTTCTATAAAAGCATTGATGCAAACGGGGAGTTAAGCTGTATAATTGACGGCTTGAATAACGACACAGCTTATTCTGTCTATATAAAGGCAGTGCGTGATTACAGGGAGTNNTAAGTATTACAGCCGGCCGTCGGATATTATGTCAATCAGGACCGCCGCTGTCGGACCTACCGGCACGCAACCCAGGCTGTTCCCTACAATTGTGGAATTTATGGGGTCTTCGGCTTACAAAGGCATATCATTTTTCAGCAGCAACGTGGACTTTGATAAAAGCATTGTAATACCCGGCCTTGCTTTAACTAATACAGGAGGATTTGCCAGCATGTCCATGTGCCCCCAGGGGCTTACAATAGCTGATGAATATGTTCTGTTATCCGCATATGACATGGCATCAGAGGAGAATTCAGTTATTTACGTTATTGACAAAGCTTCCCATGAGCTGTTAACAGTACTTATACTTCCCGTAAAGGCCCATGTGGGAGGCATTGCATATGACGGAGAGCATGTATGGGTAACTATTGACAAGAAGGTTTGTCCCATATCACTTTCGGTTATAAGAGAGGCCGCTTTGGATGACAGTGAATATTCATTCATCGAGCTGCCCGTATCAATCGAGCTGGGGATATGGGCATCCTACATAACCTATCATGACGGGCTGCTGTGGGTAGGCTCCTATAATGAGCTTAAATCTACCAATATGCATGGCTATGCGATACAGGATACGGAAAACAAGCTTTCCCTGGTTAAGACATATACGATACTTATGCCGGACAGAGTTCAGGGTATTGCATTTACAGAATCGGGGCATCTGATTATATCGCGTTCATGTCAGCTTTATGCAGGGCTTCGCGGCTATATGAGACAGCTTGATGTCTATAAGCCTGACTTTGAAGCTGCCACAGACGGTGTTGTCTTGCTGGGCAGCCCGGTAAATTCGGTCGAAATGCCTTCCATGAATGAAGAAATAGTAATCGATGACGGTTATTTATATGTGAATTTTGAATCAGCCGCATTTTCAGCCGCCTCTTACAAGGTGGACAGAATATGTGCCTTTCCTCTGGAGGCAGTGATTAAGTAATTTATGCCCCGGGCTTATAGAGACGGAGCTCATCCTTGCTTGTAATATATTTCTCCAGTTGTACCTTAAGGCTATCCGATATCTCCACCAGGGGCAGCCTGACCTCAGGCGAGTCAATCAGCCCAAGTCTGTTAAGACAATATTTTATGGGAGCGGGGTTCGATTCCTTGAATAGCAGGGGGATAAAAGGATAGAGCTCCTTCCATATTGCAAGGGCTTCTTTAGTATCATTTGCCGTTACCTTATTATACACATTGACAAACAACTCGGTTTTTATATGGGAGGAAGCAAGGATACCCCCATGCCCTCCAAGGGTAAGCGTTGTAAAGAACAGGATATCCTCTCCTGTCATAATGGAGAAGTCCTTCGGCGGGTCCATCAGTAAAGCCATGGTTTGTTTGATGTCGCCGCAGGAGTCCTTAAGTCCGGTTATATTCCTTATCTCCGACAGCTTTCGGATGGTGTCATTTTCAATATTGGTACCGGTGCGATACGGTATATTGTAGATAGTTATATCCAGAGAGGTTTCGTCTGCTATACTCTTAAAATGGCTGTAAACGCCCTCCTGACCCGGCCTGTTGTAATAAGGGCATACCGACAGGATACCGCTGATACCGAATTTTTCAGCCAGCTTAACCTTCCTTATCACCTCAGTAGTGCAATTACCGCCAACTCCGGCAATAACAGGAAGCCTTCCGCCCACATATTCGACGGTTTGTGAGAGAAGCTTCTCGAATTCATACTCGCTTATGGTGGGAGATTCACCCGTTGTACCTAATGGGATTATACCGTTTATACCTGTATTTACATAATGATCGATCATTTTTTTGTAGGAAACATAATCAATATTGCCGTTCTTAAATGGCGTAATTATTGGCAACCAGACACCTGACAGCCGCATATAGATACCTCCTGCCCATACTG
The DNA here is from genome assembly GCA_002329645.1 of Lachnoclostridium sp. UBA1434. GTDB lineage: Bacteria > Bacillota > Clostridia > Lachnospirales > Lachnospiraceae > Mobilitalea. The sequence continues at coordinate 10,973 of DCTS01000065.1, forward strand.
CTATACTTTATAGCCTTATTCTAGCACGGCATTATTTGGCTTCGAAACCACTATAATGCTATGAATATGGCACATAATGCTGTATAATAAATGTGTACATATTCTTCTTCAGCATATATGCAGAAGAACACAGCATACAATGTGATTTTTAGGGACGGAGAAAGCATGAAAAGTAATGATAAAGCCGGTTATCTTGAGGATGATTTCAGATTATTCCATTTAATTGACAGGGAGCGCAGGGAGTTCGCAGCCCATTATCATGATTTTTGCAAGATACTGATATTAATAAGCGGCAACATTAATTATTCGGTTGAAGGCAGGAGCTATGTGCTTAAGCCCTACGACATAGTACTTGTTAATGCCGGGGATATACACAGACCGGTCATACAGGACAATTCGGCCTATGAGAGGATTATTATATATGTATCGAAGCAGTTTTTAGATTCCTATACGAATGAGAACTATGACATTAATTATTGCTTTGAAAGGGTCGGCAAGGAGCATTCGGACGTACTGAGAGTTAATAACATGGAAAAAAGCAAGCTGTATATGGTATGCATGGAGCTTGAGCATTCCTTTTCGGACCATTTATACGCAAATGAGCTTTATCAAAAGATCTTATTTCTGGAATTCATGATACAACTGAACAGGACGGCCATATACAACCAGGTGGACTATTTGAGCTCCGGCACTGCCGATTCAAAGCTTGCGGAGATCTTGAGTTATATTAATGAAAACCTTACGGAGGATATAACCATTGACCATTTATCCTCCCGGTTTTACTTAAGCCGCTATTACCTGATGCATTATTTCAAGGAAGGAACAGGATATACAATAGGTAATTATATTACGGAAAAGCGGCTTATGCTGGCAAAAAGTCTTGTGCAGAACGGGTGTACCGTTACAGAGGCATGCTATAGGAGCGGCTTTAAGAATTATTCTGCTTTTTCGCGGGCGTTTAAGAAGGCTTATAATACCATACCAAGAAATGCACAGTTTTTAGACTGACTAATGATTATAGGCGTCAACCTATAGCAGTAATAAATATATACTTATTTGATTATAACCCTCCCCTCTGATACAATAAACCTGCAATAATGTTGCTAAACGAAGAAGGAGGAGGTTTTTATGAAAAAGATAAGCTTGTTTTTAATTTTATGCGCTATAATACTTTTATTTACTGCTTGTTCAGAAAAGGAGACGGATACATTGAAAGAAAACCCCACAACACCTACCAAGGCAGCAGAACCCACCAAGGAGCCAACACCTGCACCTGAGCCCACACCCACGCCTACACCGGAACCCACGCCTACGCCCGAACCCACACCTACACCGGAACCTGAGGAGGATTATACGGGTAAGAAGCTGGTGGCATTGACCTTTGATGACGGCCCCAACCTTCAGACTACACCTTTAATTCTTGATAAGCTGGAGGAGCACGGCGTAGTTGCTTCATTTTTCCTTATCGGACAGTATATCAATGAAAACACCAAGTCTGTTATGGAAAGGGAGCTTGAGCTTGGCTGCGAGATTAATAACCACTCATGGTCTCATAACAATATGAGCGCCTTTACACCGGAGAAAATCAAGGAGGAGATCGAGAATACCAGCAATCTCATAAATGAAATGGTTGGTGTCACACCTAAGTTCTTCCGTCCTCCATATATTTCTGTAAGCCCGGTAATGTATGAGAACATAGATTTACCGTTTATCAACGGAATAAATTGTGTTGACTGGGATGCGTCCGTATCCGCAGAGAAGAGGGTTGAAACCATACTTAATAATGTCAAGGACGGAGATATAATACTGCTGCATGATTTTAACGGCAACCAGAATACTGTCGATGCTCTGGACGGTATAATCCAGGGACTTAAGGATGACGGTTACGCGCTTGTCACAGTAAGCAAGCTGTTTGAACTTAAGGGAGTCGATCCCAACGTGGAGAATAAAATCTGGACCAATACTTCATGGTAAAAAAAGATCCGCTCTGCCTTGACGCTGCATATTATGATGAGGTGTAAAATTGAAAAAGAACAGACTGAGCTTAGGCATAATTATACTTGCCGAAGTAATAATATTAGCAGTGTTTTTTATCTATACCGCAATAAATAAAGACAGGGATACAGATGCTGCCGGCTTGTCGGAAACTATAGCTGAAGCAAAGGATGAAGCGGAACCCTCTGATGCTAAAGCTGAAACAAAGGGTGAATCGGGACCCTCTGATGCTAAGGCTGAAGCAGAAAGCGAATCGGAACCCTCTGATACTAAAGCTGAAGCAAAGGGTGAATCGGAACTCTCTGATGCTAAAGCTGAAGCAGAGAGTGAATCGGGACCATCTGTTAATCCGTCTGAAGCGAAAGGTAAAGCGGAAACACAGGATGATTTGAATGAAACGAGACAAAACTCCACAGGAGAAATCTCTTATGCAGGAGAGGGAGATGAAGGTCCGGTACCTAAGGATGTCTATGATACGATAACCATAAGCGCAGCCGGTGATGTTACCCTGGGCCGTGATAAGAACTACGGATACGAAAGAAGCTTTGACCATGAGTATGAAAAGCAGGGTAAGGATTTCAGCTACTTTTTCAGCAATGTCAGACATATATTCGAAGCTGATGACCTGACTATCGTCAACCTGGAGACAACCCTTACCAATGCGGACAAGCCTGCGGAAAAGAAATTCCGCTTCAGGGCGGATCCGTCCTATGTGGAAATACTTAAGCAGGGAAATATAGAGGCTGTCAGCATTGCCAATAATCATACTCTGGATTATTTGCAGAAGGGTTACGATGATACCATAAGTACTTTAAAAGAAGCAAATGTTGCCTATTTCGGATATGAGCACAGTTATATTGCGGATATCCGTGGAATTAAGATTGGTATAATCGGATATGTATGCTGGAATGCCGGCAAAGACATGAAGAAGACAGTAGCAGATGGCATTGAAGGCTTAAAGAACGAAGGAGCCGATTTGGTAATAGTAATGTTTCACTGGGGTATAGAGAATGATTATTATCCGGATGCGGTTCAAAAGACAATGGCACGTTTTGCCATAGACAACGGTGCGGATTTGGTTTTGGGCGCACACCCCCATGTGCTTCAGGGTATCGAGGAATATAACGGCAAAAGCATTGTATACAGCCTTGGCAACTTTTGCTTTGGAGGGAATAAGAATCCTAAAGACAAGGATACGATGATCTATATCCACCGATTTAACTTTAAGAATGGTGAGCTGGAATCCCAGGAACATGAAGTAATACCCTGCTCTGTTTCATCAGTTAAGAACAGGAACAATTACCGACCCACACCTCTTGAAGGCAGCGAGGCTGAAAGGGTCTTGAATAAAATCAAGAAATACAGTGATTTTTAATACAACTTAACTTATGATGCGCCAAAGGGTTGCAAATTGAATTAACTCTTTGGCGCTCTTATATTGTTTACTACAGCTGAAAATTTTGCTATTATTAGCTTAAGTACCACATGCTTGCAATAATGATATTCAGGAGGTATGCTATGGAATGGTTTTCGAATCTAAGTCCAATAATACAAGCTTTATTAGCCACCCTTTTTACATGGTTTGTTACTGCATTAGGATCGGCAACGGTATTTATTTTTAGGAGTATTAACAAGAGAGTGCTAAACGGGATGCTTGGCTTTGCAGCAGGTGTTATGATTGCAGCCAGCTTTTGGTCCCTGCTTGCGCCTGCTATAGATATGGCTGAGGAAGCGGGAATGATTCCATGGCTTCCGGCCGTGATAGGTTTTCTTGCAGGCGGGTTATTCTTATGGATTGTAGATATGATAACGCCTCACCTTCATATGTCACCGTCATCACAGGAGCCTGAAGGAGTGAAGACAGGATGGCACCGCAGCGTCCTGCTGGTTCTTGCCATCACACTTCATAATATACCGGAGGGACTTGCCGTAGGAGTTGCATTTGGTGCAGCCTCTGCCAATCTGCCTGCAGCATCAGTTGCGGGAGCCGTGGTACTTGCATTGGGTATAGGGCTGCAGAATTTTCCTGAAGGAGCAGCAGTATCAGTACCCTTAAGAAGAGAGGGCTTGTCAAGGCTGAAGAGCTTTGTATACGGACAGGCTTCCGGAATAGTAGAGCCGATAGCCGGGGTGATCGGGGCGGCGGCAGTTATGGTTATGAGGCCCTTATTGCCTTATGCCCTGTCATTTGCTGCAGGAGCAATGATATATGTTGTGGTGGAGGAGCTTATACCGGAGGCACAGCAGGAAAAACACTCGAACGTAGGAACTATAGGCGCAATGGTAGGCTTCTCGATAATGATGCTGTTGGATGTTGCCCTCGGATGATTAATTATATTGACGACCGATTATATGTTATGTATAATTAGTAATAATGATGAATAAATATACAACACATATTAAGAGAGCACCCCATTGCCGTACCTTTAGGCAAGGAAAAATCTTATAAAGATGTAAAATGATAAAGAATGATAAAGAATGATTTAGAGCGATATAGAGTGATATAGAATGATATAGAGTGATATAGAATGATATAGAGTGATATAGAATGACTAGAATGATCAGAATGACTAGAATGGTCAGAATGATCAGAATGATTAGAATGATAAAGAATGATAATGAGGGAGAAAGATGAAAAAGAAGGTATACGTAGACGGTGCGTCGGGAACCACGGGATTGTTAATTAATGAAAGGCTTGCTGATTATAATGAGCTGGAGCTGATAAGGATTGATTATGAGAAAAGACATGATCCTGCCGAGAGATCAAAGTGCATGAATGAAGCTGATATTGTGTTTTTATGCCTGCCCGATGATGCGGCAAGGGAAGCTGTTACTCTCATAAAGAATACAGCTGTAAGGGTTATAGATTCCAGTACTGCCCATAGAACAGCAAGCGGTTGGACATATGGTATACCTGAGCTGTCCGAAGCGCACAGAAATGCGATTATCACCTCAAAGCGTGTTACTAATCCCGGTTGTCACGCAACAGCCTTTATTCTTTCTGTTTTTCCCCTTGTGGCAGCAGGAGCAATGCAGCCGGATTATCCGGTCACCTGCAACAGCATTACGGGCTACAGCGGAGGCGGCAAGGCATTGATTGGCAAATATGAATCGGATAATGGCAATAATCCCTATACTAAGGCTCCGAGGCCCTATGCCTTATCCCTGTCACATAAGCATTTGGCTGAAATGACTATGCATTCCGGCCTTTTGGCAAGTCCGGTTTTTGTACCTGTAGTAAGCAATTATTATCGGGGACTAGCGATATCAATTCCGATACATGCGCGGCTTCTTAAAAAGAAGCTTTATGCAAGGGATATTCATGAAATCCTGCACCGCCATTATGAAGGCCAGCGGTTTGTAAAGGTAATGCCCTATGCCGATGAAGCCTTATTATTTGACGGAGGATTTGACATAACAGCATGCAATGGCACCAATAATGCCGAAATCTTTGTGTTCGGCAACGATGATAAAGAGCAGATCCTCATCATGACAAGGCTTGATAATCTGGGTAAGGGAGCCTCAGGTGCCGCAATTCAAAATATGAACCTGATGCTGGGATTTGACGAGGGATTAAACCTGTAGCTTATAGTCTGCTAATGGCAGGTTTTGCTTTATATGTATTCCTGCCGGCAGGCAAGACTGTTTTAATGCAAGGAGTACCGGATGAAAAACGCTTATTTTTACGATACTATGATTGGCAGGGTATTAATAGCCGAAGACGGGGAAGGCATAACCAACCTGTGCGTTGTACCGAAGGAATACGTAACTGATTTGTGCGCTGCACCGGAGGAAGGCATAACTAAAGGCGTAACTAAGTTATACGTTGTGCCGGAGGAAGGCATAAGTGAACCGGATGCCTCCTGTATACTAAATACTTCATATGTTATAAGGGAAACGGGACTGTTAAGTGAGGCGGCCGTTCAGCTCAAGGAGTACCTCGAGGGGAAGCGAAAAGCTTTTGATATAAAGCTTAATCCCGCAGGCACACATTTCATGCATTCGGTGTGGGAAGCCCTGAGGACAATACCCTACGGACAGGTACGCAGCTATTCTCAGGTCGCCGAAGCAATAGGTAATCCGAAGGCCTATCGGGCTGTAGGAATGGCATGTCATAATAACCCGATTTTATGCATGATACCATGTCACAGAGTAGTCGGTGCAGACGGCAGCCTGACCGGATTCGCAGCGGGACTTGCGGTGAAGAATCAACTTCTTATGCTGGAACAGGGAAAGGAGAAATAGATTATGAATTACGAATGGTCACTTGATATACTTTACAAAGGCTTTGAGGATGAGAATTATAAGTCCGACAGGATTAAGCTTATAAGGCTTACTGATGAAATAGGAGCCTTTAGTGAAAGCTTAGAGGGCAGCTTCAACGAGGAAGAGGCTCTTCTCAAGGCGGTTGAATATATGGAGGAATATAAGGAGCTTGGCAACCGTCTTGGCTTTTATATTATGTTAAGGCAGTCTGTAAATACTTCTGACAGCCTTACAGCAAATGAATTAAACACCCTAGAGAACCAGTTCGGCGAAGCTTCAAAACCAATGGCGGCGATCCATAAGATGATAGCAGGCATAGAGAGTATGGATGAATATATGGAGAAGCATCCTAAGCTTAAGGCTTACGAGTATATGATAAATGAGATTAAAAAGGAAGCAAAGCATCTGTTAAGCAATGATGTCGAAGAAGTGATAGCCAAGCTTAATATATCGGCAGGGTCCGCCTGGAGCAGGATGCACAGTTTTCTTACTTCAACTCTTGAGGTGGAATACAGGGGTGAGCTTATAACACTGCCCCAGGTAAGAAACCTGGCTCACAGCGAGGATGCTGCAGTGCGCAAGGATGCATATGAGGCGGAGCTTGCCGCATATGCAAAGATTAAGGATGCAATAAGCTTTTCGCTGAACAGTATAAAGACACAGGTTAATACCATCTGCAGTCTTCGCGGATATGAATCCCCCCTTGAGATGACGCTGCAGCAGTCGAAGATGAAGAGGGAGACTCTTGATGCCATGCTTCAGGCTATCAGGGAATTCCTGCCCGTATTTCATAAGTATTTACGGCATAAGGGCAAGCTCCTTGGACATGCTGACGGACTGCCCTGGTATGATATGTTTGCTCCTCTTGGGACAAGCAGTACAAAATTTACCATAGAAGACGCCAGGGATTACCTTGTCAGACATTTTCGCGGGTTTGCGGATGATCTTGCGGATGTGGTTGAACAGGCCTTTGAAGAAGAGTGGATTGACTTCCTGCCAAGGAAGGGTAAGGTGGGCGGAGCCTTCTGCGAGAATATGCCCTTTGTGAAGCAGAGCAGGATACTTACCAATTTTACAGGTACCTTTAGTGATGTAATTACTCTGGCCCATGAACTGGGTCATGCTTACCACGGGTATAACATTCAGGAGCATCTGCCTCTGAATACCGATTACAGCATGCCTGTAGCAGAGACAGCATCTACCTTCAATGAAGCTCTGGTCATGGAAGCAGCCATTAGTGAGACTAAGGGCAGCGAGAAGCTGGCCCTTATCGAGAGCCACCTTCAGGATGTCACTCAAATCATATGCGATATTTATTCCAGGTACCAGTTTGAAAGCAATGTCTTTGAAAAATGCAAAACCGGCTTTTTATTTGCGGATGAGCTTGAGGAAATGATGCTGTCGGCCCAGAAGGAGGCCTATGGAAACGGACTTGACCATAATTATCTTCATCCGTACATGTGGGTTTTAAAGGGGCACTATTACTCTGAAAGCTTAAGCTTCTACAACTTCCCGTATGCATTCGGAGGATTGTTTGCAAGAGGCTTGTATGAGAAATACAAGGCCGAGGGAGATGACTTTATTCCGAAATACAGGGCACTTTTGAATGCAACCACAGTTATGAGCGTAGAAGAGGCCGCAAGGGAAGCAGGGATTGATCTGGAGAAGCCTGAGTTCTGGAGAACCAGCCTTAAGTCAATCGAAAAATTAATCGAAAAATTCATGGAAATCAGCGGAAGCCATAATAAAAAATGACTTGCTATACAGTAAATAAGTATGCTTTCCATAACATAAATGCCGTGTTCCTTTCAGATAATATATATATCAGTAAATTTATATTTAAGATACTGCAAAGCTTATAGGCTGACATCTCTGTAAACACAGCATATGCAGTATAAGGCTTCGCAATTACTTAATATCGGAAAGGAGCATGGGTATGAGTTTGGTTGACGGCAAATATGCTATACCGGAAGGACTTGGATTCCGCCTTGCGCTTGACATGAAGGCTATGACTAATTTTGTCAATCTGCCTGATGACAAAAAGAAACAACTGGTAAACTATATACAAGGTTCCACCACATCAGATGAGGCCAAAAACCGTGTATCGGAGGTCGTAAGCAGCCTGCATAGCGGTAACACCTTCAGCTGATGCTATAATCTTAGAGGGTATCATCCCGCCTCGCGCTTAACCTAAAAGTATCGCTAATCCTTATATTAAAGATTAGCGATTTTTTGTTGCCTAATCTAGAAAAACAATCTAGAAAATATATCTGTCAATGATTATATGATTCGGCTACCGTTCATTACCCATAAAAAACACCGCAACCGTACCGGGACCGGAATGCGCCCCTATAGTCGGACAAACATAATTAATGACAATATTAGATATTCCGAATCGCTCCGTAATCATTGAAGCGACAGTCTGAGCATCCTCAAGGCAGTCCCCGTGGCTTATGAATATAATATCATTTTTGTAAAGATAGCCGTCAATTCGCTTTTCCATATTGTTCACCAGGGCAATTAACGCTTTCTTCCTTCCCCTTACATTATTAAGGGGAACGAGTCTTCCTTCATTACTTACATGAAGAACAGGCTTAACATTAATAAGAGTCCCGATGATTGCGGCTGTTCTTGACACCCTGCCTCCCCGGTGCAGATGGTGCAGATCATCAACCGTAAACATATGGCACAGCTTGAGCTTGTTATTTTCAAGCCATTCCACTATTTCCTTGTAGGATTTTCCTTCCTCCTTCATCAATACAGCCTTATGCACCAGCAAGCCCTCGCCCATTGAGGCTGATAAAGAGTCTACAACCGTTATTTTTGAATCAGGGTATTCTTCTCTTAATTCGGCCGCAACTGTAACCGCTACAGAACAACTGCCGCTCAATGCAGATGAAAATGAAATGTGGATAATGTCATAGCCTTCCTTCAGAATATCTGTAAATATTTTTTTTGCGGTATCCGGATTAACAGCCATGGTGGTGGGCATTTCACCTCCGCGCATTTTGTCAAAAAACTCACCGGGAGACAGCTCAAGCTTATCCCCGTATACCTCCCCGTTAAAACTGTAATAAAGAGGGAGCAGCTTCAGATTGTGTTCTAAGATATAATCCTTGGGAAGATCGCAGGTCGTATCGGTGGTTATCACAAAATCCTTCATTTTATCATCATACCTTTCAAACTAATTATTTTAAAAGCCGGGTTATACTTATTAGTAATGTCAACAAGTAGTTTTGATTACGACATGATATATTATATCATACCGTACGGCATAGTTTCAATACAATTCCATAAATTTAATTAATTAGCAAACCGTCCAATATATGATAAAGCCTACACAATATAGAATTACAAAAAATACTTTCCTTATACATGCAACTATGTTATAATATCCCCAATAAGCCCATGAATCCTGTGGTTTGCCCTTAAGTACATAGTGAGCATGCCGCAGGCTTAGTGTTTGGAAATATTTAAGGAGGCAGTAGCAATGAAACATATCAGGACCTTAAAAACCAGAGATCTTAAGGAGTCCATGAAGAAGGGCGGCTGCGGCGAGTGCCAGACCTCATGCCAGTCGGCCTGCAAGACATCCTGCACGGTAGGAAACCAAAGCTGCGAAAACAGGTAACCTGGAATACATAGCCTTAGTTTAAAGATTTGAAATATAGGGCTGCCTCAGAATATTTCATTATAGTTTAAGCGGAAATATTTTGAGACAGTCCTATTAATTGTTGTAATCAGGAGGGTAAAAATTGATTCACCAGTATAAAAGTAACGGTTATAATATAGTCCTGGACGTGAACAGCGGCACTGTGCATGTTGTGGATGATCTTGCTTATGATATAATTGACATGTATGAGAGTAACAGCAGGGAGTATATAATTGCCGCAATGGTTGAAAAATATTCAAAGCCGGAGCATAGAAGTTCATTCATGCCGGGGGACAGCAATGCGGATTTTACAGATACAATGGAATCCCTTGTACAGCAGATTATGGAAGTAATAAAGGAAGTGGAGAAGCTTAAGAGTGAAGGGGTTTTATTCTCACAGGATAATTATGAGGATTATATAAGGGAGTTCAAGGAGCGCACCACTGTTGTCAAGGCGCTCTGCCTTCATATAGCCCATGCCTGCAACTTAGCCTGCACATACTGCTTTGCGGGTGAAGGGGAATATAACGGGCAGCGATGTCTTATGAGCTATGAGGTGGGCAGGAAAGCCTTTGATTTTTTAATCGCCAATTCGGGCAGCAGAAGGAATCTTGAGGTTGACTTCTTCGGCGGTGAGCCGCTTATGAATATAGATGTAGTGAAAGAGCTGGTTGCATATGGCAGGGAGCTTGAAAAGCTTCATAACAAGAACTTCAGATTTACTCTTACTACCAACGGTATATTGTTGAATGACGAAATCATCGAGTTCATCAATAAGGAAATGAGCAATGTTGTGCTTAGCATAGACGGACGCAAGGAGGTCCATGACAGAATGCGGCCCTTAAGAAACGGCAAGGGCAGCTATGATGTGGTTCTTCCGAAATACTTAAGGCTTGCCGAAAGCAGGAATCAGAAAAATTATTATGTACGAGGCACATACACACATTATAACCTTGATTTTTCAGAGGATGTAAAGCATCTGGCAGATTTGGGCTTTAAGCAGATTTCGGTCGAACCTGTGGCAGCCAGGGAGGAGGAGCCCTATGCTATCAAGCATGAGGATCTGCCCGTCCTTTTTGAGGAATATGACAAGCTTGCCGCATTGATGCTGGAGAAGAAGAAGGAAGGAAGAGACTTTAATTTCTTCCACTTTATGATAGATTTGGAGGGCGGCCCCTGTGTGGCGAAACGACTTTCCGGCTGTGGTTCCGGAACGGAATATCTTGCAGTAACGCCCTGGGGAGATTTATATCCCTGCCATCAGTTTGTAGGACAGGAAAAATTCCTGATGGGCAATGTGGACGACGGTATTGTCAACACGGAATTAAGAGATGAATTTAAGTGCTGCAATGTGTACGCAAAGGAAAAATGTAAAAAGTGCTTTGCAAAATTCTACTGCAGTGGCGGCTGTGCTGCCAATTCCTACAACTTCCATGGCAATATCAACGATGCGTATGATGTGGGATGTGAATTACAGCGCAAGCGTATCGAGTGTGCGATTATGATAAAAGCAGCTTTGGCTGAAATGGAGGAAGCAAATCATGAAGAAGAGTAAAGCAATTGCAATCCTGCTGGCATTTTTCCTGGTGCTGGCAGGCGTTACCAATGTAGACATTGCTGGGATTGACGGAGTAGGAACTGCTTCTGCTTCAGATATTACCCTGGGACTGGATCTGGCAGGCGGTGTCAGCATTACCTATCAGGTAGTGGGAGAGGAAGAACCCAGCCAGGAAGACATGAAGGATACAATCAGTAAGCTTCAGCAGCGTGTTTACAACTACAGCACTGAGGCCCTGGTATATCAGGAGGGAAGCGACAGAATCAATATCGAGATCCCCGGTGTATCCGATGCCAATGCTATTCTGGAGGAACTGGGAAAGCCAGGTACTTTATATTTTATCCATCAGAGAGGTGCTGACGGTACAGAGAACTATACACAGAGCTACAGTACCGATGCCGATGGCAACTATTATATCAGCTATACCCTGAACAAGTCGATTGAAGAGCTGGAAGCTGACGGCTCCATTGCCCTCTATGGTACAGATGTGGAAAGTGCGGAAGCAGGCAGCATTAAAGACCAGCTGACGGGAAATTCAGAATTTTGTGTTGATTTGATTATGACCAAAGAGGGAACACAGAAGTTTGCAGATGCCACCACAAGGGCAGCAGCAAGTGGAGAAACCCTTGCTATTTATTATGACGGTACCTTTTTAAGCGTGCCTACCGTACAACAGGCACTGACAGACGGTAGAGCCCAGATTACCGGTAGCTTTACCTATGAGAGTGCGGACAAACTTGCATCCCAGATTCGTATTGGTGGTTTGAAGCTGGAACTGGAGGAGCTGCATTCCAAGGTGGTAGGTGCACAGATGGGCTCTGAAGCCATTTCCACCAGCATCAAGGCTGCGGCAATCGGACTTGTAGTAGTAGCAGTATTCATGATTGTGATTTACTTTATTTCCGGTCTGGCAGCCAGCCTGGCACTTCTTTTGTACACAGCACTGGTTGTACTTTTAATCAATGGTTTCGGCATGACGCTGACCCTGCCCGGTATTGCAGGTATCATCCTGTCAATCGGTATGGCAGTAGATGCCAATGTTATTATCTTTGCCCGTATCAGAGAGGAACTGGCTACCGGCAAGACGGTGAAGTCAGCTGTTAAAATTGGTTTTGATAAGGCTCTTTCTGCTATTATTGACGGTAACGTAACTACAATATTAACTGGTATAGTTTTATATATTTTTGGTTCATNNATTGGGTTCCGGCTCTATCAGAGGCTTTGCACAGACCCTGATACTTGGTATTGCACTTTCCATGTTTACGGCACTTTTCGTGACCAGATGGCTGATCAGAGCGCTGTATGCATTGGGCTTTAGCAATGAAAAGTGGTTTGGTGTGGCCAAAGAGCATAAGGTGATTGATTTCGTAGGGAAGAAAGCAATTTATTTTGCTATTTCCCTGGTACTTATCATTGGCGGTTTCGTGATGATGGGCGTGAACAAGGCAAATGACGGTGTGGCCCTGAATTACAGCCTGGACTTTGTAGGCGGTACTTCTACCTCCGTTACCTTTAACGAGGAGATGTCTTTGGCTGATATTGAAGCCAATGTTATTCCGAAGCTGGAAGCAATTTCCGGCAGCGCTGTACAGCCTCAGCCTGTGCAGGGAACCAATGAGGTGGTATTTAAGAGCAATGCGCTGAATGTGGAGCAGAGAAGCGAAATAGAANNATCAGATTGTAACGGAGACCATCAGCTCTACCATTTCCGATGAAATGAAGGCTGATACTATTCTGGCTGTCTGTGTGGCAATCGTATGTATGCTGATTTATATCAGAATCCGCTTTAAGGATTCCGTTTTGGCGCCAGCAGTGTGGCAGCCCTGCTGCATGATGTGCTGGTGGTGCTGGCCTTCTACGCAGTTGCCAAGGTATCGGTGGGCAGTACCTTTATTGCATGTATGCTGACCATTATAGGTTACTCTATCAATGCCACTATCGTCGTTTTCGACCGTGTGCGTGAGAATCAGATCAGCATGGGCAGTAAGGCTGATTTGAAGGATATCATCAATAAGAGCGTGACGCAGACCTTGTCCAGAAGTATCTTTACTTCCCTGACCACCTTCGTGATGGTGGCAGCACTCTATGTGCTGGGAGTAACGGCAATCAGAGAATTTGCCCTGCCTTTGATGGTAGGTATTGTTTGCGGTACTTATTCGTCCATCTTTATTGCAGGCAGCCTGTATTATGTACTGCGGACGAAATTCCCGCCCAAAGCAAAGAAAAACTAAGGTTGGTCTGAAGGATAACTATATGGAAAAATGGTTTGTTGCGGCGAAGAAAGCGGATTTCGACGCCTGGAGCAAAAAATTTAATATCACCCCTGTTACGGCAAGAATTATCCGTAACAGGGATATTTTTTCTGAGGAAGAAGTAGAAAAGTTTTTAAACGGTACATTTCTTGACATGTATCCGCCGGAAATGATGCTGGACATGGAGGATGCGGCAGCCATCATAGAAGAGCAGATCAAAATGGGCAGTAAGATACGGGTTATCGGTGACTATGATGTGGACGGTATCAGCGCTTCCCATATCCTGACCAAAGGACTCAGGTCTCTGGGCGCAGATGTGGATACGGTAATTCCCCATCGGATAAAGGACGGATACGGACTGAACGAGCAGTTGATTGAGGAGGCCTTCGACGATGGTATTCGTACTATCGTGACCTGTGACAACGGGATAGCGGCTACACCACAGATTGCCATGGCGGTGGAAAAAAAGATGACCGTAGTGGTAACGGATCACCATGAAGTACCGTTTCAAGAGGAGAATGGCAGCAGAGAGGAGATATTGCCGCCTGCCGCGGCTGTGGTAGACCCCAAACGGCAGGAATGTACCTACCCGTATAAAAATATCTGTGGTGCGGTAGTAGCTTACAAGCTGGTGGAATTGCTTTTCAGGCGTGCCGGGATGGAGCCCGAAGAAAAGCAGGCGCTTTTGGATGAATTTATTCAGATGGCGGCAGTCGCCACGGTATGTGATGTCATGGACCTTTTGGATGAGAATCGTATCATTGTCAAAGAGGGGTTAAAGCGGCTGCATAAAAATCCCTGCATGGGACTGAAAGCGCTGATGGAGGTAAATGGAATAGAGCCGGGAAAGCTTTCTGCCTATCATCTGGGTTTTGTGATTGGTCCATGCCTGAATGCGACAGGAAGGCTGGATACGGCACGCCGTGCACTGGAGCTTTTGGAAAGCGTTGACAGGAGGAGCGCAGTGCCTATAGCCGGAGAACTGAAGGAGATGAACGACATCAGGAAGGCTATGACGCTTACCGGACTTAATCAGGCGATTGCCTACGTGGAAGAAAACCACATGGAAGAGGACAAGGTGTTAGTGGTATATCTTCCGGACTGCCATGAGAGTCTGGCTGGTATTATCGCTGGCCGTATCCGTGAAAAATACGGGAAGCCGTCCTTCGTGCTCACGAAGGGAGAAGAGGGCGTCAAGGGAAGCGGACGTTCCATTGAAAGTTATCATATGTATGAGGCTATGAGCGCCTGTAAGGAGCTTTTTACCAAGTTTGGCGGACATAAAATGGCAGCGGGGCTGTCCATGGCAGAAGAGAATGTGCCTAAGTTCAGGGAGGCACTGAACACTAACTGTCATCTGGCAGAGGAGGATTTTGTTGCGAAGGTCCATATCGATGTTCCCATGCCTCTTGCTTATGCCAATAGGAATCTTGCAGAGGAATTGCAGGTTTTGGAACCTTTCGGAACGGCCAATCCCAGACCATTGTTTGCCTGTAAAAATGTGCGTTTTCTGCGCGGCCGGAAGATGGGAAAAAATGGCAGCTTTGCCAGATATCAGGTGGAACAGGATGGCAGGAACTATGAAGTGGTATACTTTGGTGCTCTGGATAAGTTCCATGCTTTTTTAGAGGAGAAGTTCGGATGCGGTGCAGTAGAAGCCTTATATGCCGGACGTGGCGGTTTCGAGTTGTCCATCACCTATCAGCTTGGAATGAACAGCTATCTGGGGAAGACGGAAGTACAGATTGTGATGCAGAATTATTGTTAAGCTGCCGGAAACGGCAGCTTTTTTTCATACTTGTTTTGGAAGCTAATATTGGATTTTGTGCAAAATGATAGATGAATAGCGAAAAAAGTAAAAGAAAATGTAAAAATATGACAAAAAAAGGGAGATTTTTGCGGAAACTTATGATATAATTGTAATATCAATCGTGTAACTACGGGAAGGGTAAGATATTATGAACATACAAGTACAGTGCTGTGGTGCGGCGATTCTTTTGCTGTTGCTCTATTTTTTCCTAAGCCAGGAGACACTTGGATTAAAAAGTGAGAAAATGTTCATGCGTGTTATGGGCATTTCTTTAGTATGCATTTGCTTGGATATCCTTTCTGTTGTGGCAATCGTGTATCGTGATTTCATACCGGAAATTCTGTTGGAATTTATTTGCAAGACATATATCGTGTCGCTGACATGGGTGGGCTTTTCGGGGCTTATGTATGCCGTTATGGATACGAAGACCAGAAGTCGGCGGAAAGCGAGAATACGAAAGAACGTTATCTTTCTCTGTGCCGGTTCGATAGCGATTTATCTGTTGCCGATTTATCATTATCAGGAGGGAAATGTCGTATATACCTATGGTCCTGCCTGTATGATGACCTATGTGATTGCACTGATATTTGTTTTTTCCACTCTTTATATCATTACAGTGNNAAGAGGAGAAAAGCAGTAAGGCTTTGGATGTTGATTTGGATTGCAGCTGCAGCGATACAGTTTTTTAATGCAAAGCTCCTTTTAGTGGGGTTTGCAACAGCATTTGGCATTATGATCCTCTTTTTTGAACTGGAGAATCCGGAAGCGAATATTGACAGAGAAACAGGCGCATATAATAGCCATGCTCTATTGGAATATTTAAAACAGTGCTATGAAAGCCAAAAGAACTTTTCTGTTATTTTGCTTGGTCTGGAAGAATATCAGGAGAATGAAGAGAAGGTGCAGCAAGCGGACGCTGCATTGAAAGAGATAGTCCAGTATCTGGGGAAATTCCGGGATATCAAGGTTTTTAAAAATGTAGAGCGCGAGCTGGTATTGCTTATCGAGGATGAACTGCGGATGCAGGAGATATTGGCAGAGTTGCAGGATCGGTTTCAATATGCATGGAACAGGATGAATAAGGAGAGTTTGCCGATTGTTTTAAATCCCTATTACGTATTGGTACCTAATTCTTCAGCCACAAATAATGCCGAAGAAGTTCTTCGCCTGATGAAATATTATAAATTCGAAAAATATATTCACACGGATAATAGAGTAATCTATGTGGATGAAGACAAAATTGAACAAATGAGGGAACGGGATAAGACTGAGAAGCTGATACTGTCGGCGATAGAGGAAGACCGGGTTGAGGTGTTTTATCAGCCAATTTATTCTGTCAAACAAAAAAAGTTTACCTCTGCCGAGGCTTTGGCACGCATCCGGGAAAAGAACGGAGATATTATACCACCGGCAAAATTTATACCGATAGCGGAGGAAAACGGTCTGATTTCCAGACTGGGCGAGANNTTTATCAAAGAACATAATTTAAAGGACTACGGCGTTGATTATGTGGAAGTGAATCTGTCTGTCAAACAGTGTGAGAATGGAAATTTTTCAGATATATACATAGGGATTATGCAAAAATATGATTTGCCGCCGGAATGCATCAATCTGGAGATTACAGAGACAGCATCCATCCAGACAAAACAGATTTTGTTGGAGAACATGGAGCGGTTGATTGAACATGGTGTGCATTTTTCGCTGGACGATTTTGGAAACGGAGAGTCCAATCTGAATTATATCGTAGATATGCCGGTATCCATTGTCAAATTTGATAAATATATGAGCCAGGCCTATTTTGAAAAGCAAAAAGCAAAATTTGTCATGGAAGCTGCAATGCGCATGATTCACGATATGGAACTGAAAATCGTTTCCGAGGGAGTGGAGACCAAAGAACAGGTGGATACCATCGTAGGACTGGGAATCGATTATATTCAGGGCTACCATTTCTCTAAACCGCTGCCGGCTGCACAGTATTTGGAGTTTATCAGAGAGAATAACGGACGGTAAAATCTTACAGGGCCTTTTTTACAGAGATTGCTTTCATAGGGCACATTTCCTGACAGCAAAAGCAGGAGATGCAGCCCTTTTTTTGAAAGTGTGCTTTTTTATCTGCAATTTTGATGATGTGTGCAGGACAGCTTTCCGCACATTTACCGCAGCCGACACAAAGCTCTTTATTTAACTGCGGATAAGACTTTAAAAGTCTTCCGGCAATTTTCGTAAAGGGCTTTTTTAGAAAGCCGGGAAGCACGCTGGTAAAGTCCAGCTTTTTGGTATCGGGTACCTGAAAGGGAGTTAAGTCCGCAGGTACAGGATCCCCAAACAGAGTGATGGCATCAGGAGTAGCCAGACCTGCTTCCACAGCTTGTCTGATCATTACGATGTCCATGGGTTTAAGACCCATGAGGCCTGCGGCAAAATAGTCCTGGGTATAGACATCCTTTGAGGCAAGCAGCATGTGCAGGGGATGGGAGGTGCCGCCGGTGGGGCCGTTGCCC
>DCTS01000077.1:0-12183 GCA_002329645.1 Lachnoclostridium sp. UBA1434
AAGGGTAAGGAAGCCAAGGCACATTTATTCGTAATGAAATTAAGAGGCTCTGGGGGTTTTTATGTAAGAGCATATCCATTTGAGAAACAGGAAGCCTTTTTTGATGGACATATCAAATGCTTTGAGTTTATGAAAGGTGTACCATACAAAATTGCATATGACAATCTAAAGACGGCAGTAAAGAGAATACTTGAAGGAAGCAACAGAGAAGAACAGGAACAGTTTATAGCACTACGAACCCATTACCTGTATGAAGCCACGTTTTGCCGTCCTGCGAAAGGGAGCGATAAAGGCGGAGTAGAGAATGCAGGAAAAGAGGCTGTCAGAAAATTTTTTGTACCCTATCCTGAGGTTGATTCTTTTGAAGAGCTGAACGAATACCTACATAATGAATGTAATAAGTTATTGGAAAACAATCCGAAATGGGAGGCAGAAAAAGCCGCATTAAGGCCATTACCGGCAACAAGGTTTGATGGTGCAAGATATAAAGAGGCAAAGGTAAACCGATATTCCATGGTGCAGTTTGAGACGAACAGATACTCTTTACCTACAATGTATGTAGGGGAAAGAGTCACTGTTAAAGCTACTGCGGATGAAGTAAAAATACTATATAAAGGGGCAATAATAGCAAGTCATCGAAGAGTATACGGCCAATACCAAGAAGAAATAAAACTAGATCACTATTTGGAACTACTGCTGCAAAAACCTCGTGCATTAGACAACACAAAAGTATATAAGCCCAATACTCTGGCACCTATTTATGAGCAATATCGCCGGAGCTTAAATGCCAGAAACCATAAAGGGAACAGGGAGTTTGTAAGGATACTTATGCTGCACAGGGATTATCCTCCGGCGTTAGTGACAGAAGCTGTTGAAATAGCTATGGCATATAACGTATATAGCTATGATGGTGTTTTGAATATATTAGGGCAGCTATTGGTCTCAGGCCGTCCCAAGATAGTTCCTGTAAGCAAGGACAAGCTTCAGAACATCCCTGAGGTTGTAGTAATACCTCCTGATCTTAGCAAATATAGCGTACTCATGTCAGGAGGTGGGAAGTAATGCCGGTCAATAAATTACTGATAGAAACTTATTTTAAGAAGCTAAAAATGCCCCAGGCTGCAAAAGTATATGTATCCCTAGCAAGAGAGGCTGCTGACAACAACCTGGATTATGAAGAGTACCTGCTATGCGTATTGGAACAAGAAGTACAACAGCGGGAAAGCAACCGGATCCAGAGAAGTATTCGGCAAGCAGGTTTCCCGGTAATCAAAACATTTGAAAGCTTTGATTTTCTTGCTATACCTTCCCTGAACAAGCCACGGGTATTGAAGCTTATGCAGGGTGAATATATCCGAAGAAAAGAAAATGTCTTGCTAATAGGCAACTCCGGTGTAGGCAAAACTCATATAGCAATTGCACTTGGATATGAAGCCTGTCGACAGGGTATGAAGGTAAAATTCTATACAGCAGCCGGTTTGATTAATGAATTACTTGCCGCCCAACAGGAATACCGCCTCAATAAACTTGAAAAACAATGGTTGGCACCTCACTTAATAATTCTTGATGAATTAGGCTATGTGCCTTTCAGTAAAACCGGAGCCGAATTGCTTTTCCAGTTTTGCTCCTCACGATACGAGAGAGGCAGCCTTATTATAACTACAAACTTAGAATTTCCTAAATGGACGGAGGTGTTAGGTGAAGAACAGATGACAGCCGCCTTACTTGATCGTTTGACCCATAATGCTCATATACTGAATATTAATGGTGAAAGCTATAGGTTCAAGCAGGCTCTTGCTAAGCAGACAAATATTGACTGATTTTTTATGAAGTGGTGGCCTAATTTTAGACCGGTAACTGGCCTAAAATTTAATTGACATTAACACCCCATAGTCAGACAGACGAATATCCTGAATCTCAGTCTCCGGAATTATTACTTCTCCGGTACTTGTTACCACCATATAGTAGCTTGTTATATATTGATCATACTGACGTCTTTCATATAACTTCTTTTCCCACATGAAAAGG
Source organism: Lachnoclostridium sp. UBA1434 (assembly GCA_002329645.1). Classification (GTDB taxonomy): domain Bacteria; phylum Bacillota; class Clostridia; order Lachnospirales; family Lachnospiraceae; genus Mobilitalea. The sequence goes on from DCTS01000077.1 coordinate 2,029, forward strand.
AGCTGATCATTGCCAATCGGTAACATCCTTGCATTTGAGGCATAATAATTGCCTGTATAATTTGTAAGCCAAAGCACTCCGTAATCCACTGCTCCTGCTTCGCATCCTCCTGTAAAGCTAACGTATTTTCCCTCTGCTGCTCTGGTGTCTCCGTTTAAGAGCTGAACCCAGGCCTGATTGGAGGAATCTGATGTGAAATTTTTAGAAATTACCTGGAGAAACAGGTTGCGCGACTCATTAAAAACAGGATTCGAAGCAATATCATAGGATAATGTTTTCTCTGAGACTCCTGCCAGAGCGTAACCGTTGGTGCATTCTGCCAGGCCTGCAATTGAAGCATAGGTTGTCTGATATATATAACCATTTCGAAAATGGAAGGAGTTAAAACTAATATTTTCGTCTAATGTATATTTATTGACCTTTGACACTATGATACCCCGATCAAATGCATCGCCCCTGTCCGCCATCAGATAGCCCCCGTCAGAGGTGGCAATAACCTTCTGCTCTAGGGAGTGACTGGTATATGGAACTTTATATATAAGCTTTGTCATCGTTTTAGTATCAACATATAGTGCATGGCTTGATTGATGTCCATTATACATAGTTCTGCCAAAACGGCATACCAGCACCCCGTCTCCATCAATTATCAGTTTACAATTAGCAGCCTCAAATGGCTCCTTCGTGCCAAATCCTATATTACAATAATCCGATATTGTTTCATTGCCTTTATATGTTAGCTTTGTTAATTGCTTGCCGTTGCTGTCATATTTAACAATAGTCATAACGATTGCAGAACCTGCTGCCGGATCATTCATATCGGCAGTATCATCCTTGCCATAGACTATGTAGAAATTCCCGGATTGATCCTGAATAACATTGCCCGTTATAGGCAGATCCTTCTTAATCTCCAGTGTCTTCTGCAACTTCATCTGCTCACTTAAAATACTTATATATACCGTATCCTCGCAGGTATAAGCAATGTAATACCTATTATCCGTCCCCCAGAACTCATTGATTGCAGATACATCCCCATATGAATAATCCATGTTAGGATTAATCGTAGATTGAATCTGTTCCTTTGTATCAAAGCTGAAGCTCTCTACCTTAGCAACTTCCTTTGCCTCAGCCTTAGTGGATAAGGTTAAACCTATCAGCAAGCCTATAGTTAAGGCAAACCCCTTTAATGATTTAATTAACAATTGTCTCTTCAGTGTCATATTCATTTATCTCCCCTGATATATATATAATTTATATTACTGCTTTCTTGCCTTAATACAAAATGAAAGCGGCAGCATCTTGGCTTTCTTTGCTTTGTCACTTATATCCCCCGTGGATTCCATAGTTTCTTTATCAGTTTGCTCTACCATTTGCTCAATTGCAAATCCTGCCTGTGCCAGAGCATTAATATATGTAGATATTTTTCGATTGCATAATACGATTTCACTGCCATCGACAGGCATCCTAAAATAAGATTCATCAAAATAACTTCTTGTAAAGACAAGGCCGTCTCTTTCAATAATGTTTTTCCGCTCACTGCAGGACCAGGCTACGCAATAATATAGCGTATGATGCCAACTGAATATAAATACACCGTCTTTTTTCAGATATGATGCTATCTTCTTAAATGTGCCGGGCAGGTCTGTTGTCCAGCCAATGCCGTATATCGAATATACATAATCGAAATAATTAACGGGTATATCCAAATCCGCTTCCATTGGCGAGCAGATAAACCTTGCGGTATACCCATGCTTTTTTAATAAAGCTTCGGCATTCTCTATCTGCTTGTGTGAGATATCCACACCCCACAATTCGGCTGCATTTCTATCGGCATGATATTTTAGTGAATGCCCGCTCCCGCAGCATATCTCCAGCAGCTTCTTCCCGGAAACATCACCGAATAAATGCAAGTCATCCTCTGTAACGAAATGCACCCCCTATTCGGGAAGCGCAGTTGTCCCGTACCATAAATCCGCATTGTCATCCCAATAAGCTTTGTTGATTCTTAGAATGTCAGCTTCGTTCATAATAATCCCCCGGTAATTATGATTTATTATCGAATATTGGTTCCGATATGTTTCTCTAATCTCCATTGTGGTGCTACAATATCACAATTATACCATATTTGCCTGCGATTTCCATATCATAGTATTCAATTAACATTAAGGAAAAAGTAAGAAGATATGTATTGAAAATATTTTTATTAGGTATATAGTTAAATTGTGGAAGCCATTTATAATAAAGTGTTTTTTGTTGAAAAACAATATAAACCTACAAAAGGAAGTGACGCACATGATTAACAATGAAAGCTCAGATAATAAAAACAATCCAATTGCTTCTGGTGAGACAGAGCCATTATTGGCTGATCAGACAGATACCACTTCTCAAGAGCCTGGCAAAAAACGAAAGATAATAATATGCATTATATTGGGCATTGCGGCCCTTCTGGCCCTTATCACCTTATTTATTGTATTGTTTGGCAAAAAAGCCGTACTAAAGATGACCAGTAATTATCTCAGCGAGCGTGTAGATTATGAACCCGTCAAAGATTATGATCCCCCGGACATTATCCGGACGAATCCGGATAAATCGAACACCCCTGTCCAAACCGAACCTAAGCAGCAGGCAAGTACAAGTCATATAAAAAACATATTAATAATCGGCATCGAAGAAATAAAAGGTGCCAAAAACACCGATACCATGATCATAGCTACAATAGATACTAAGAATAATACGTTAAAATTAGTATCGTTATTGAGGGATCTGTATGTACAGGTTCCGGGATATGATGATAACAAGCTGAATTCTGCATATGCTAAAGGAGGGATAAGTCTCTTATACAATACAATAGAGACCAACTTCAATATAAAAATCGATAACTACGTATTGATAAACTTCAAAGTATTTGAATACATAATCGATACCCTCGGAGGAATCGATATAGAATTGTCTGAGAAGGAAGCGGATTATCTCAATACGACAAATTACATATCAGATCCTGCCAACAGAAATGTCAAGCCGGGAAAAAACCATATGAACGGCAATCAGGCATTGGGATATTGCAGAGTACGAAGGGTTGCCAAGGGCAAAGAAAGCAACGATTTTGGCAGAACACAAAGACAAAGGACGGTAATTAAGGCTGTTATTGAAAAGTTTAAAGGGAAAAGCGTACTTCAGCTCAAATCATTGCTTAATCAAATATTAGATAATGCTTCAATAAAAACGGATGCAGATAAAAATGACATTTATGTATATCTGGAGGCAGCAACAAAGCTTAAGTTTAATGAGATTGAAAGTACCAGAATCCCCTCCGACGGAAGTTATAAAGGTAAAAGCGTAAAAATCGGAAACAAGAAGCAGGATGTTCTGGTGCCTAACGACTGGAGCAAGACACAGGAGGAGCTGCATAAATTCATATATGAATAAGCAGTGCCTTACTTGCTTAATATTTATGGTTTTTTGTTAGCTCTTTTGTTAGTTCCCGGAGCTTATAATGTGTATTGTCTTGCCTGCAGTAAGCAGGAAATTGCAGGTGTAATATACGAAATAACAGAAGAGGACCTTGCTCAGGTTACTGCCGGCATGCAAACAGCTACCGGAGCCGCCAGTGATTTAATATGCCCCACATGCAGCATCTCGTTATTTTATGTGACAAAATTAGAAACTCCTTCCGGACCTCAGAGCTTATACAGGTGCTTTGGATGTGGACTGATGTATGTATCTAAGAAATAGCTATGCAGCGGTGCAGACAGCCTCGCTACTTATATAAATTATAATTCCTCTTCCACCGCTCCGACAAAAGAGCTAAAAAAAGGATGTACAGTATTAGGAACCAATATGGCTATAATACCAGCCTTTTTTCTAAAAAGATTCCTGGCTAATTCATTTGGTTTATAATTTAGCTCTTTAATTGCCATCTCAACCCTTTTTCTGGTTTCAACAGATACATATCCTGTATTATTTAATACCCGCGACACTGTTGCCGGACCAACTTGCGCTCGTTTTGCCACATCCTTAATGCTAGCCATTATTTTCTCTCCCATCCTTTTTTCAATGAAACCCGTTTCATTTTACATATATTATATAAGAAAATATATAAAAAAGACAATACCATTTCAAAAAAAGATAGGAGGGTTTAAACCTCCTCCTTTAATATACTGATGTCAGAAACCACGCTTTATAAGATTTATTGACCTATTCATATTTCAAATCAATATAGTCATCCTTATCAATCGGGGTAACGATTTTTATTGTATCGGTTCCGCCTAACTTTGTATATAAGGAATCGATTTGCCATCCCTTCTTATATTTTACGAACGTAAATCCACTAAGATAATCCTCACCCTCATATTCATATAGTGCATAATACTCCCTGATATCTGTATAACCATAGATTTTGCAATCTCGTTTTTTGTATTCTCTATATGTATCAGAATCCTGATAATCGGGTGAGGCATAATCCATCATCTCAAGCTTTAGCTCAATACCTTTCGGATCAAAAGCCTTATATATTTCTTTTGCATCCGTCCTGTTGTCTACCTGGATATATGGATTGTCTGATTCATTATTATAATTAAGATTGAATATGAGTGCTTTAATCTTATTGGATGCATTGTTTTGTAAGTACAATGTATTTAGATAATCATATTCTGTATATTCCGGACTGGTGATGTACGCCAGATTTAACATTTTAGCATATTCCATATAAGTAACGAAATCAAAGTTCTTCACTTTTTCTTCAATAGCAAATGCCTGTATTGCCCCTCTAAAGTCATTTTTATTAATACATTTAACAAAATATTCCGCCGCTGCTTCAGGTGTATTAAAGTACTTCTGACCTGCTTCTCCTCCCTTATTTAAGATGATTATAGCCAGCATTCCAAGAATCAGAACTAAAACAGTTAACGGAATAAAAATCTTTTTCTTATTTCCTTTCCTTATATTAGTAGTGCCTGTTTTGGCTCCGCAATTAGTGCAGTATAAAGAATTATCCGATATTTCATGTCCGCAATTACTGCAATACATCATAAACCTCCTCATTACTCTTTTTATTATATCTTACTTTCTGCACTTAATACAATCAAGATAAATATGTCATAATCAGAACTTTCTGCTTCCATTAGCACCTCGATTTTCTCTAATTCACTTTCGAGAGTGAGATTATAAATGCATGTTTAAAACAAGTTTTTCTTCTTTACCGTTCTTGTATATGTATAACAACCTCTTTCTGTCAAATAACGGATTTACATCATGAATAATGCTGTGATGATTTGGGCATACAATCATTTAATTACTTGCATTATTGTTTAGGCTACTTACAAAGTATTCAATATGATGCGCCTCCACAATATGTGTTCCATATTCCTCTCCAATCATTCGTCCGCATATCTGGCATCTATGTCAGGCCTTCCATAAGCAAAGACCAATCTACTTCTTTTTTATACACATAGTTTTCTATTGACATATAAACTCCCCCCTAGAACTTCATTTGTTAATCAATAATCTCCTTCAATCTTACAATCAAATCTCTATCCGCCGGCAGCCAATCCACGCTGTCAAGCATATCCCTTGTCAGCCATTTTGAAGCTTCATGCTCCTTAAGAATCATATCTCCAGATATGAGCGTGCAGACAAAGCAATGCATCGTCAGGTGAAACTTTGGATAGTCATATTCGACAGTACTTATCAACTCTCCAACCTCAATATCAATATTAAGCTCCTCTTTGATTTCACGCTTTAATGCCTGTTCCGGGGTCTCGCCTGCTTCAATCTTCCCTCCGGGGAACTCCCAAAAGCCTTTAAAATCTCCATATCCCCTCTGTGTTGCAAAAATTTTATCTTCGTGCTTCATGACTGCTGCTGCCACTTCAATTGTCTTCATAGTATTTCCTCGCTTTTATTTTGTAAAATAATCATAAATATCATTTCTTACGTCATGTTCCATTTCAAACTGAAAATTCATAATAGGAAGCTTCTTTCCATTGTCATCAATAATAGTAGTTTCAGTCCATTCTATTGGCTTAACCTTTCCCATATAATAAAAATCGGTTCCTTCTCCATCACTCTTTTTAATGAACAAAAATATTTTAAGGCCATTATTATTAGAATTTATTATTTCCTGTGCTTCCGGACTGTTGATAGATACCCGGCTTCTGGTCATCCAGCTAAATATCTTATTATTTATAAATTTATCTTCGTATTTGGTACTGCTAGAAATATCCTCCTTCTTTTCATATGTAACAAAAATCGGACATGTACCATTTTTTATTTTATATCCATATATGGTTGAACTATCGTCTCTTTCCCAATTAAGTAAGCGGCATACATCTTTCCTTGAATACTTCTGATATAACACCAGATTGTTTTCGTCATGATTCTTGTACAGATCCTCATATTTTCTAAGACCATACTTTAAAAGATTAGCTAATTCCATGCGAAAATCCAACTGGCTCAATTTCTCATAGAAGCTTAATGCCCGTCCTAACTGCCTATATCTGATCTCTTTTTGATCAAAAAATTCTATACATTCATATTTGCTTTTTTCAGCTTGCGTATTAATAAACTCTTTAGATAATACGTTTATAGATGAATTATAATCTTCTTCTTTAAACTTGCAACCAACCTTATCAAGTTCTGTCATTAGTGCTTTTTTATCAATTTTTTGTCCATTTATCAGCATATTTATCAATAATAATTCATGGGGTCTCTTTCCGTTTACCAAAAGGGAAGAAATAAATTCCAGGATTGCTTCTTCTTCATTATTGAATACTATATTGTAATCCTTATCAACCATTCTTACGAACCTATCATATGTCTTCGAATAGTTAATAAATAACATGGGATCAATCTCACTGAACTCATAAAAATCCAAAACACTTGGTATTCTGTCTAGCATATTCTTTAGTTTGTCATATTTCTCTTTAAGTACCTTTTTTGTTATTGTCGCATTATCTATCGATTGAAAAATTCTCTTTTTAGAAATTTCATCAAAGTGAATGGTAGAACTTCCTGGAATTATTCTTGATCCCTCCATAATATGCCTGCGGATATTATCCTTGTTATAAGTTCTATCTCCGGACAATGCAATCGGAATCATGAAATTGTTCATATAGTTTCCAATAAAGTCCAGTACTACAACATATTCCTTGTTTTCTGCTTTTCTAAGACCGCGTCCTAGTTGTTGAATGAAAATAATCGGACTTTCTGTGGGTCTGAGCATTATTACTTGATTAATCTCAGGAATGTCTACGCCCTCGTTAAATATATCAACTGTAATAATATAATCTAATCTATCCTCTCTACCATCATTTGTTAAGCGTTCAACACATTCTTCTCTATATTCTTGAGAATCACTGCCGCACAGGAATACCGTATTATACCCACGTAGATTGAATTTCTCAGATAATTCTCTCCCCTCATTCATCCTGCTGCAAAATATCAATCCCTTAACCCTATCTCCGCTAAAGCCATAATATTTGGCTTTCTCAATTATATAATCTACCCTTTCATTACAGACTAATCTTGAAAAGTTTTTTATCCCTGTTGTATCATCGAACACTTCACCGTCTATTTCCAAATCTGTAATACCAAAATAGTGAAACGGGCATAGCATGTTCTCTTCCAATGCCTGCTGAAGCCTTATTTCATATGCGATATTATGATCAAAAAGTTCATATATATTAAAACCATCCATACGATCCGGACTTGCGGTCATCCCAAGCCAGAACTTTGGCTTAAAATACTCCATAATCTTTTGATAACTTTCAGCACCGGCTCTATGAACTTCATCAATAATTATAATGTCAAATTCATCTTCTTTAAATCTTTCTCTTACCTCAGGTTTAGCCATCATCTGCATAGTTGAAAACAAATACTCTGCTTCATATTCTCTTGATGTTCCTGATACAAGACCAAAATTTTTTGACTTTCCAAACACCCTCTTAAAGCTGTTAATTGCTTGTTTTGCGATTTGCTCCCTATGTACTATAAATAATGCTTTTCCAGGATTTTCATTCCTTAAGGCAAATGCCGAGGCATAGGTTTTGCCTGTCCCGGTAGCAGATATTAATAAAGCTCTTTCTTCTCCTGCTTCCCGCAATTTATGCAAATTAGCCACGAATTCAACCTGCATCTTGTTTGGCTTTAATCTGTATTGTTCAATAGAAGGTACTTCTTCTTGCTTTGCTAATTTCTTTTGTTTTTGTACCAGGTCATAATTAATCTTATAGAGCTCAATGAAATCCTGATATCCTCTTACCGCCCTTGAATTCCATAAAGCATTAAATTCCTGAACTATATCATTTGCAAACTCACCCTGCTGTGCGGAAACTATCATTGTGTTCCATTCTTTGTTACTTGTTAGCGCACCCAATGTTAAGTTAGAGCTCCCAACAATAATTTTGTAGATTTCTTTACTCTTAAAAATATATCCTTTAGTGTGAAAACCTTCACCACTTTCTCTTGTACAATACATCCTAAGCTCAACATTTTTAAGCTCCCCCAGCTTATCCAGTGCTTTTGGCTCGCTAAAACATAGATAGTCTGTAGTTAAAATCTTTCCCGGTATTTCTTTTTTCTCCAACTCCTTCAGTGTCTGAAGTAATGGTGTTAATCCGCTCATTGTAATAAATGCAACGCTTATAAAAAACTCGTCACACTTTAAAAGTTCATCCTCAATTGAGGATATTACTTTCCTGCCCTCTTTATAATTGTTAGATACAAATTGAGGCTTATATGCCAGACTTGAAGTAATATCCTTATTGATAAAGGCTGTTTCAAATCCTCTTATCATTTGATCAATAATATTCTTCTCCATATTACACCACTTATAATAGAAATACATTATTCGCCATTTAATCGGATAATTCTTCCTAAATAGTATTTTATATCTTTATTAAAAAATAAACAAGCTTACTTTTTGCTCGTCTGTTTTTATAAGTATTCTTGCATATTTATTCAATTGAGTTATAATATAACTGTAAATATTATAGCACAATCCTCTGTATAATATCTGCCATAATTACTCATAGGAGAAAATGACCTGCCATGAAAAAGCATCTGAATAAAAAAGATTTCAGCCACGGCTTAAAGCGTGGCCTTCCTATTGCCCTGGGCTATGTACCCGTATCATTTACCTTTGGCCTTATGGCCGTATCAGGCGGTATACCTGTCTGGATGGCCGTTTTTATATCCCTTACAAATCTCACATCCGCCGGTCAGTTTGCAGGTACCAATCTTATATTTGACAATGCAGGCTTTCCTGAGATTGCTATTACAACCTTTATAATTAACATCCGGTATATGCTGATGTCCCTTTCCCTGACGCAGCGTCTGGACAAGACCATGTCCTTTGGCAGGCGCACTATAATTTCTTACGGCGTTACGGATGAGATCTTCTCAGTAGCTTCCATGGAGCCCGGAGTTCTAACCTATTCATTCCTGCTGGGGCTAATTATCGGACCTGTATTGGGCTGGACAACAGGCACGCTGCTTGGCGCCCTGATATGCGCATCTCTTCCCGAAAGCCTTGGCGGCGCAATGGGGATTGCACTGTATGCCATGTTTATTGCAATTATTCTGCCTCCGGCCAGGAAATCAAGGCCGGTTATGATAATAGTCCTTATCTCGGTGGCAATAGTCTGTATCTTAAGATACATTCCTATCTTTAGTGCGGTATCCTCCGGCTTTCGTATTGTAATTGCCGCCATAGCCGCTGCCGGAATTGGCGCATGGCTGTTTCCTGCCGGGCAGGATCAGGAGAATGCTATCAGACAGGAGGGAGATAATATATGAGATTAGAGAAGGCCTTTCTTGCCGTGGTCATAATGGCGCTGGTAACATACATACCCAGAGCATTGCCGATTATAGTCTTCCGCAAGGAGATAAAATCTAATTATATAAAGTCCTTCCTCCGGTATGTGCCCTATGCGGTACTGGGTGCACTGACCTTCCCGGATATATTTTACTCAACCGGCAATCTTATATCAGCAATATGCGGCACTCTGGTCGCCCTTTGGCTTTCATACAGGGAAAAAAGCCTGGTTGTGGTTGCCCTGGGGGCAATAATTACCGTATATGTCACAGGGCTTTTCCTATAAGCATGAATCCGGTTGTTTTATCATGAATATCGGCACATTCATTAATATTGGCAAATCATTG
>DCTS01000077.1:12272-41105 GCA_002329645.1 Lachnoclostridium sp. UBA1434
CCAGCCAGGTTTTCCCTTCTTCCATATCCGTACCGAAGTAACAGCATATGGATAGCAGCAAGCCTGCCTTTTTCATAGACCTGCGAATATATCTCAAGCCCTTTTTATCTGTTGCAATAGCCAGCTTGACAAGCTTAGGGCTTAACCTCTCTAAGTGTTTTATTAACCTGTCCATTACCTCCTGTGTCAGGTCAGATTCATAAAGGTCGATTAATACTCTGCGCCGCTCAGGAGATTTCAATATGAATTCCTCTTCCTTGTCAATCATATCCAGCAAGGCCCCGGAATTATCATGGTAGCTGCCGTAATGAATCCCATGAAAATACCCTCCCTTATAATAATAAGGACTTAATGCGCCGCTTGGGGACTTAGTTATCATAAAAACACCTCTTTCCAATATAATGTATAAACATATCGTATTATCGGAGGCGCTATGAAAAAGCAGATGGTGAAAATCCTTGCAGCAGGCCTTTCCATACTTATGCTTCCGTTTATTTTAACCCTGCTTTTTGCCGGCATAAAAAAAGGAAGCTCATCTGCGGAGTATATGGATTTTACCATCCTGGACAAACAGGACGGTTCCCTTAAGGAGCTTACCTTTACCGAGTATCTGATTGNNCGAGGCATTGAAAGCGCAGGCTGTTATTGCAAGGACATATACCCTGTATAATATATTCCTGCTTAGGGATGATAATCCGGGACAGAAGGAATTTACCGCTTCAGAGCTTGGGCTTTCTTATATCAGCCCTGAGGAAATGCGCCGTTACTGGGATACCCACAATTATACCGTATATTACTCAAAGCTTGAAAATGCGGTATTGGGAACCGGGGACAAAATCCTTACCTATGATAACGAGCTTATTCTTCCGGTATTCTTCAATACCGGAACCGGCTATACAAGAAATGCCCGTGAAGCCTGGGGTGTCGATATCCCTTACCTGGTCAGCGTTCAAAGCAGGCAGGATACGGCATCCGTACATTATCTCAAAATTATTGAATATGACTTGAATAAAGTAATTGCTGCAATTAACGCCAGCTTCCCCGATTCTTCCTTAAGTCCGGAGAACTTTTTTGATGAAGTATTCATTACAGCAAGGGACAGCACCGGCTATGTTACCGATATGCGTCTTGGCGGTATTACAGTCTCGGGTGAGGTGTTTGCCAATGCCCTTGGGCTCTACTCCAACAACTTCAGCATGGAGGAATATGGCAGCAAGGTTCGGTTTGTATGTACAGGAGTAGGCCACGGGGTGGGCTTAAGCCAGTACGGAGCCAATGCAATGGCCCTTGAAGGCTATAATTATGAGGATATATTAAAACATTATTATACCGATGTACGTATTGTGGAATGGGATGCTAAGGATTAAACCCTGCCCTTTCTTGTCAGGAACATAAATTCCTCCAGGTGGCGCTTAAGCCGGCCTGTCTCCTCATTTTGCTTTTCCTTAAGCCCGTTATAAAAGATCTCAACCTGTTTGAATTCCTTCCCGGAAACCTCAGTCTCCGCATAACGGTAGCGCATGAATACCGTGGCCACATCCTTGAATGCCACTTCATCAAACTGGTAGTGGTTCTTCACGCGTTCATTAAGCATAAGGATTGTCTCATAGGGATAAAGCGTAAATCCCTCCCTCTTCAGCATGTAGAGTATTCTGATAAACAGCATATACATCTTTGTACTGAAATCCGCCTTGTCATATGCTTTTTTATACCTGTGCCTTAAAATCAGATAATACAATATAAATACCAGGATCATTACAAGTATGGCAAAGAATATTATTATACCCGAGATTGCGCCGCCCGATATTTCCTTTTTCTCTGTGGTTACAGGCTTCGGAGCAACTATTTCGGGCGCTTGCTGCTCCATCATATAATACTGGCTGTAATCCGGAACATTATAATACTGCTTTCTGTCCCTCCATGTCACATATCGCTCTTCATAATATGGCGGTGTTGCTTCAAACGGGATCCAGCCCACACCTTCAAAATAAGCCTCAGCCCAGGAATGGGCCTTATATTTCCTTATAAGATAATATATATCCTCCTTGGCGCTATAATCCAGAATAAAGCCTTCCACATATCTGGTGGGTATTCCGATGCATCTTCCGAGTACAGCCATGGAGGTGGCAAATGATGTGCAAAAGCCCTGCTTCTTTTCGAACAGGAATTGATCAACAAAGTCTTCATCCTCGGGAGTCGCACCCGGAGTTAATGAATAGGTGTAATTATTAATCAGATATTCTTCAATTGCCTTCAATTTATCATATTTGGTTTCCTTATCCTTAGTTATATCAAGAGCCAGCTCATAAACCCTTTCCGGAAGGGTCTCGGGTAAAACCGTATATTTGTCATTAATAACCTCGGATCTGGATTTTAATATCTCATAAAGATTTGATTTGCCTATTATGGAGGGCGCGCTGTCATTGCCGAAGACCTGCTGCTCCAGGTACAGCATGGTTTCACTGTTCATATATTCGCCGTCCCCATATGAAAAGGCATCCGTATCCCTAAGCATCTGCTGGAATGCTTCACCTTTAAGGTTCATCTCGTAAAATATGCACTCATATGTAGTTCCTCTTCCCTTTCCTTCCGGGAATAATATATTGGAATACGAGAAATCCGGTTTGGCTCCGCCCTTTAATATATCGATAGAACTGGTCTTTACGGGATAAAAGAAGGTTTTTGTTTTTATCCTGTCGTAAACCACCTTCATAAGCCTGCGATTCACGAAGCTGTTATCTTCCAGCACCTCCTGATCAACCCTTGACATGCCTGTGACAAGCTCCGCATAATCCAGATAATACTCCTCTTCATCCGGTATCTGGTCCAGCTTGCTCTTTTCCCAACTGCTGCCGGTGTATATATCGCTTACGGAGCCCGTCAAATAAACAGAACCGTTGGCCTGATTACCGCTTACCTTGAGTGCAATCTCACTGTTCCTCCTAAGGACATCGGTGCTCAGATCGGAGCTGTCCTCCGAATAACCCGTGAAGGATATGCCGAATTCACCTGATCCCGATCCACTGAAGAATTCCCATTCATCTATAATCCTCTCTATGGTATCCTTAATATTTCTATAAATGGCCTTAACACCCTTCCATTGTATGGGTTCGGGCTTGGAGGGCAGGCTTATGGAAACAACCGCAAGAAGCAGGCATATGGGTGCAAGGTAAAGTATCCCGGCTTTTTTATCCGGCCTGTTGACCCTTCGATTATACAGCTTGCCCCCCACCTCCACCAGGATGGTAAGTATGTAGAATATGCAGGTCATTACAACCAGCTTGCCGATATCTACCTTAATAATGCTTAAGGTAATCATAAGACCGAATAAAAGGATGGCCAGAATTACCCTGGCAAGCTGCTTTCTCACCAGAATATAAAAAATTACGGCACCTGCAAGAGTCACCAGAAATAATATCACATGGGCATTGGAGGCGACATAAAGCTCGTCCGTATAATCATATTCATATATCCAGTTGGACAGATCCCCTATCCAGGTAAATACATTTATACGGCTTATCCAGAAGAAAAGGCCGAGTATTGGGAATATGCCGAGAATGACCAGATAGCTTATTATGTTGCTGCGGTACCTGTCAAACAGGTGAATCAACACCGACAGTATAAGCGCAAAAACAGCGCTGACAGCCGGATGCACCTTCAGCACATAATAACCGTTTATAGCCATTGACAATGCCCAGGCCAGCATCATACTCAGGAGCGTATGATAAACCTGATACATCTTTTCCCTGTTTCCTGTCATAACTGCCTCCAAGACAAGTAATATTGCCGGTGAATACGTTACAGATTCTATATGGCTTTTGCCATCAGGACATCACTGATTTCATCCTCGGACATAATCTGATATACATCCGCTCCGGCGAGCTTAAGGCTGTTTATAAGCTCCTTCGTACTTTCCGTAATGTCGTCGCTTATGAACAATATACACAGGCGGTTGTTGCCTGTAAGCACCTTAAGTGATGTCATATATAATTCTTTTGTCAGCACATGTGTAGCCGTCACATAGAAGATGCCTTCGTCACCCCTTATGAGCCTTTCCTCCATAAGAGTATTGACCGGAGTAACCGCATCAAAGTGGATTGACACACAGGCCTTATAAAATGCGTTGAATTCATCCTTTGAAGCAATGGAAACCATCTTCTTCCCGCCCATATCATAAATTATCTGGGAAGGGGTTCCCCTGTTGGCATAATAATTACCTATTGCAAGAATGCTTTCTATTATTTTGTCCTCTACAATCGTTATATGAAGCTCGTCTTCATCAATCCTTTTAAGATCCATGAACAGGGCAATCTCCGCCTTGGGTTTGTGATGGTACTTCCTGCTTAACAGCTCCATAAGCTTTGCCGAAGCCTTCCAGTGGATTCGCTTCTTGTTATCCCCGGGATAATACTTCCTAAGCTCCGTATCCAGCTCCTCTTCATTTAAGTTGCTGTTATGTATCGGATTCTTAACATCAATCTGGGGCGGAGCTATTCCAAGCTGCTCAATTGGAACTATCCTGGGCAGCACAATCACCTTAAGCTTGGTGCTTATCGGATAGGTTATGGAAAACAGATAAAAGAAGTCTGTAACCTCGATTGATTCTACCCCGACATGATATTCGCCCCTGTAATTGCATTTGATTCTGGTCTCCATATACTCCTTTTCACCGGGCAAAAGGCTATATTCCGTGGTTGACGTGGTATCCTCTATGGTTGACCTGTCATAAAGAAAGTTAACCTTAACATTACTAAAGGTAATTACATCCTCATTGGCTATGATAAAGGAATATACAGTCCAATCATTCTTGACAACAACCAGGCTTTCCATGGACTGGTATATCTTAAAGCGTACATATACATACAGGGTATACAAAAGCGAAATGATGGGAATGAAGATTGTCATATAAAAAATGGCATAGGAAATGTTGCCTCCGTAATATGAGGCAAAAACCCCGCTGCCTATTATGGCTAACACACATATGATCCGGTTTATCTTCATTACGACCACCCTTTTGAATTATTTCAGTACAGGCACGGGAAGCTTGGATGTAATATTCTTCAGAACCTTGTCAACCTTGGTTTGTGCAAGTCTTGCTTCAGGTGAAAGGATTATCCTGTGGGCTATTACCGGAACGATAAGCTTTAATATATCGTCAGGTATGCAATAATCCCTTCCCTGGATATAGGCATGGGCCTGGGAAGCACGCAGCAGTGCAAGAGTAGCCCTCGGACTTGCTCCTAAAGTAATATTGGCATCCTTTCTTGTCTCGTGTATGAGTCTTGTAACGTATGTAACCAGATCCTGGCTTATCTTAACCTGTTCAACCTCTTTTTGCATTTCAATAACAGCATCGCTGTCGGCTGCAGGCTCCAGCTTCTTTGAAAGCTTGTTTTCCAGAAAACGATCGGCCATAACCTTCTCGTCGGATATGGCAGGGTAGCCTATTGAAATCTTTATCATAAACCGGTCAAGCTGCGCCTCCGGCAAATTGTAGGTGCCAAGGTAATCAATAGGGTTTTGGGTGGCTATTACCATAAAGGGCTTTTTAAGTGGATAGGTTACTCCGTCCACCGTAACCTGTCTCTCCTCCATTGCCTCCAAAAGGCTTGCCTGGGTTTTGGGCGAGGTACGGTTTATTTCATCTGCAAGTATTATATTGTTCATAATTGCACCCGGCTGATACTCGAATCTGGATGTCTGCATATTATAGATAGTTAAGCCCGTTATGTCGCTGGGCAATGTGTCGGGCGTAAACTGGATGCGTGTAAAGCCGCAGTTTATACTCTGCGCTATGGTCTTGGCCAGGGTGGTCTTACCGACGCCGGGCACATCCTCCAAAAGCAGATGTCCCCCGCCAAGGAGGGCAATCAGGGCATATTCTATGACATCCCTCTTCCCCACTATTATCTGCTCAATATTACGTATAATATCGGCGATCATTTTTTGGTTGTTCATACGCGTCACCTTCGCTTTCTCAAATCTGGGATAGTGCCTTTCATAAATATAATACTTTAACAAAAACCTGCATATCAATGTAAAAATTGCAGGATTTATTGTAATATTTAAAGTAATTTGTGTAAATTGCTTACTTTTGTCCTTGCTTAAGTATGATGTTTGCAGGTATAAAGCTTTGAAATGCTGTTTTCGGGTTTACAGCCCCCTTAACATTCCCCTTATCAGCTTCACGGCATTCTTTATCGCTATGCCCTCAAATTCATTATATGCCATCTCTGCGCTATTGTCTGCTTTATCGGAAATTGCCCTTATAATAAGGAAGGGTATCCTGTTCAGATATGCGGCATGTGCAATTGCTGCCCCCTCCATCTCGGTGCAAAGGCCGCCGAAGGTATCGGCAAGCCATTCCTTCCGGACCGTATCGGAAATGAACTGGTCTCCGCTTATTATCCTGCCCGTATGGACATTTATCTCACTGATATCCCTTTTGCATATCCGCAATGCCGTATCCAAAAGATATGCATCCGCAATAAAAACCGAGATATCCATCCTTGGAATTACACCAATCTCATAGCCAAAGCCCCTGGCATCCATATCATGCTGCAGGGTATCGGTTGAAAGGACAATATCGGCGATGTCAATTTCATTTCGCAGGGAGCCGGCAACACCGGTATTAATGACCGCATCCACCTTAAAAATATCCACAAGGACCTGGGTGCAAACGGCCGCATTCACCTTGCCTATTCCGCTTCTTACAACTACTGTCTGCCTTCCCTCCAGGGTTCCCTCATAAAAATCCATGGATGCAATTCTATTAACCCTGGCATCCGGCATAAGCTCCTTTAATATCTTAACTTCTTCATCCATGGCACCGATAATTCCGATCCTGTTCATATGCAAGCTTCCTTTCCTTATGTCTTCTTCTGCATAAGGCATGAACCTGTTTTTTGTTCATGCTTTTTGTTCATGCTTATTTTCATGCTTTTGTTTATGCTTTTGTTCGTGCCTTTTTGCTCATGCTTTTATTCATGCTTTTGTTCATGCCTTTTGTTCGTGCCTTTTTGTTCATACCTTTTGTTCATGCCTTTTTGTTCATACCTTTTGTTCATGCCTTTATTTATTCATCCGGCAGCATGCTGCATTGGCTGTATATTCTTATTGCTTATCATCTTCCTTGCTTTTATATATATGCGTGATAATTGTTTCCATTGGCATTTCCTTAATGGATATGTCCGTAAATGAGCAAATATCCGATAGCTTTGAAATGAATTCATTAATGCCTATTACCCCAAGATCCACGCTTATGGTGATGCTGAGCTCGGATTCCCTCTCAACAATGCAGGCGCCGGGTATTGAAAGCTCGTTAAGAGGCTTTGACAGGGTAAGCTGCACCAGCTTAACCTCTCCTAAAGTGTTTCTTAGCTCCTTAAGAGATCCGTCAAATACCTTATCCCCGTGGTTAATTATAATAACATTTCGTGCAAGCTGTTCCACATCCTCAAGGTCATGGGTGGTAAGTATGAAGGTGGTGCCCCGGCTGTTCATTTCATGAATGAACTCCCTGATATTGTGCTTTGCTATCACATCCAGCCCTATGGTGGGCTCATCCAGAAATACAACCTTAGGCTGGTGGAGCATTGCCATGATGAACTCGCACTTCATCCTCTCTCCGAGGGAGAGTACCCTGGTGGGTCTTGTTATGTAATCCTCCACCTCGAATATTCTTGTCATTACCTTAAGTCTTTCCTCATAATCCTTGTTGCTGATACCGTAGATGGCCTTGTTCATCTTGAAGCTGTCCACCGGCGGAATGTCCCATATAAGCTGGGACTTCTGTCCGAATACGGCTCCAATCTGACTTACATATGCCTTCCTGTCCCTGGTGGGGTTATAATCCATTACCCTGATGGAGCCCGAGGTCGGATAAAGCGTTCCCGTCAGCATCTTAATGGTAGTGGATTTGCCTGCGCCGTTCGGTCCGAGAATACCGGCAATATCCCCCTCCTTAACGGTAAAGGATATATTATTTACAGCCAGCACCGACACCTTTTTCCTCCTGAATATAGCACCCAGACTTTCCGAAAAGCTGCTGCCCCTTTTATATGTCATGTACTCCTTGGTTAATTTATCTACTGTAATTATATTGTCCATATCAACCTCCTACACCCTGGTATAACCGTACCATATACCGGTACATCAATATTCCTGCTGCCAGGAATAACAGGCATGGTATTAAAACTATGAAAGAAGCACTTCCCTCCTTGCCCAGAAGAACAGCCGCAGGATAATATCCTATCATTGCCACCGGGAACAAATAAGAAGTTATAATGCACACCGTCTTGGGAAATATATTGTTCGGATACTTTCCGAAGCCCTTAATACTTTCAAATATTTCAGGTATCCGGGAGTTTCCCACCCACTTGAAGGAGGTGGCCGCCATAAAAAGTGCAATTCCCATCATGACGCACAAACCGGTTATAAAGAGGGCGCCTGCCTTAAGCCACATGAATATACCCGGTGCAGGCAGATTAATACAGGATACGGTGAATATGGTAAACCCGCCTATAAACAGCCCTACTGCATCTATGGAAAATGTCCTTGCCATCAGTATGAACATTGTATCCACGGGAAGGATAAGCGCCATCTCCAGGTTCCCTTCCCTTACCGCAAACATGGTTGCCCATAATATGCCGTTAAAGGTCATGTCCGCAAGGGCAGTTGACATGGTAAATATGGACTGAATCAGCAGCACCTCGTAAACCGACCAGCCTTCAAAGCCTGCGCCGGAATTATATATCAAAACCGTGATGAGGGGAAAGACTATATCCCCCAAAAGCATGATAATACAATTAAGAAAGAAATTAAGCCTGTAGGTGGTAGCCGAAGCAAATGCCACCCTTATGCACTCCCTATAAATCAAAAGATATCTCTTTATACGCTTCATAATATCATCCCTTTTACGCTCCGACTCCGTTAAATCGTCTCATGGATGCCCGGTATATGATTTCACTTATCAGCATGACCACTGCTACTGCTATTGCCTGAAGGCCGACTATAACCGGAATCGGCATTGTAATCCCTGCCAGCACAAAATTTCCGGTATAAACCATGACCGGCACATAGGTCATGTACGGGAACGGAAGGAAGAATAATGCCTTCTGCAGCCCCTCCGGGAAAAATACAAGGGGTATGAATACACCCGAGAAGATACCCGACAGCAAATCAAATACCCTTCTGATGCCTGAGGACTGAACAAACCAGAATGCTGTCATTCCGAGAATATAGTGGATATAAAAGGTCATGAGAAATGCCAGCAGGATTGAAAGCAATGTCCATCCCACATGCTTTGGCGTTATATCTATGCCGAACAGCAGGGTAAATATAAAATAGCAGGGAATAAATTCGAATATCAATCCGAGAAAACGGTGTCCAAGCTTTTGAGAAAATGCAAAAAAACGATGGTGTATCGGCCTTAGGGCAAAGGTAAGAAACCTTCCGGTATGTATAAGCATCTGAAGGTTCCAGTCCGCAAAATCCATGGTAAGGTAGCCTATCAGGGTGGATGCTCCAAAATAAGCAATAACCTGTGTAAGATCCATGCCATTAAGCTGCTCTCTGCCGCCATATACGGCAGTCCATATAAAATACTGTACAATGAAGTATACCGGACCCACAAAGATGGAAACCATGGAATGGGTTCTATAAGCGCTCCATTCCTTATAGGTGACCAGCGCTACCTCCTTCATAATACGTAACTGATGTATTATATATTTCATATGTCCTCCCCGGGTACCATGCTTTAAGTATATCCGGTAAAGCCGAGGCTGTTGGTAAAGCCCCGGCTTTTTTGCATGATACAGTTTGCCCCCCTAGATAAGACCCGACCACATTACAGCCGCAGCATTATACAGCGGCTCAGGAGTCCACACCCCGTTAACAAAGGGGATAAACCAGGCTGCTACCAGCTTTTCCTTCGGATCGATAATAAGTGAACACCCTCCGGATCCTTCATGGAAGAATGTCCCTTCGGAGTACAGGCATCCTTCATTATTTCTCATATCGGGGCCAAGCCCGTATGCCCTGTAAGGCCCGCCGGCATTCCAGCAATAATCCCTTATATGAGGCGCCGTATACAGGGTTGTCATTTTTTCAATTGCTTTTCTTCCGAGAATTCTTGTGCCTTCTATGTAACCTCCCTGCTGCAGCATAACACCGAACCTGCACAGATCATATGCCGTAGAATACATGGCTCCTCCCGTCCCGGGAATCTTATTCCAGAATGCATCCTCCTCATCTTCCTCATATTTATCGGCCAATACATTATTAATCATCTGTTCCATACGTTCATTCAATATATTGAACCGCTTGCACAGCTCCTTGTTTGCTTCTCTGAAACCCGTATCCTTTAGCCCGCAGGGCTTTACAATGTGCTCCATTATATAATTGTTGGCAAATTCACCGCTGACTCTTGTGATTATCTCGCCCAGAATCACAAAGCCGAAGCTGCAGTAAGCCCATTCCTCGCCGGGCTTTTTCCTCATGCCGCTTTTAAGACCCGATGCAATCCAGTTGTCGCTTCTGTCCCTTTCAATAAAATCCCACGGCGACTGGAAAAACCTGTTTTCAAAGCAGCCCGGATCGGGATGAAGACCGGAGGTATGGGAAAGCAGATGAGCTATGGTTATATCACAAAAGGGCTTCTCGTTAAATTCCTCGATTATCTCGCCTACACGCTGGTTGACCCTCATCTTGCCGTCCTCAACAAGCTGCCATATGGCAACGGAGGTAAAAAGCTTGGTTATGGAAGCTATTCCCTGGATTGTGTCGGGCTTCAGCTCCCGTTCATCCTCTTCCCTGAAGCTGAGCCTGCCAAAAGCGGTATTTGCGAATACCTTGCCGTCTCTTGCCATGCAGTAATTAGCTGAAAATATCTTCTTCTTTGCAATCATGTCCTCAAAATGTCTGTTGAGGGCATCAATCCTGACAGGATCATAACCCACTTCATCCGGCCTGAATCTTGTTGCGTAGCTTATCATAGCAATCCCCCTTTATAATGAACTTTTTAATGTATAAGTAATCTTATTATGAAATGATATTATGCCTCAGATTTGGATATGTAAACATTATACAGCATATCCATGTAATGTCAATTATTTAGTATTTGCAAAATGGATGTATGTGAGCTAAAATGTACTCGAATCTACATAATGTAGACGTATGCGTATATGCGCATACGCTTGCGTATTTATACGTATATGTTTATTTAAGCAAACATTAATACACATATGCGTATGTACTTTCAAATATACGCATGCGTTTGGGATTACGAGTATTCGTGTGCCCATGTGTATCTGTTTAGAGGCAAGCGCATGCGTATATGTACATGTGAATGCATCTGTAAATAAACGTAGGCGTATGTGTACATGTGAATGCGTTTGTACACACAAGCACATGCGTATGTAAACAAACGCCGTATATTCTCTAAATCTAAAAAAATATGAAAGAGCGGAGGTTCTTATTGTGAAGAAAATAGTGCTTACTGGCGGCGGAACTGCCGGACACGTGACTCCTTGCATAGCATTGCTGCCTGCACTTAAGGAAGAGGGATATGATATACATTACATCGGATCATATAATGGAATTGAGCAAAAGCTTATAGAGGAATATAACATACCCTACTACGGGATATCGTCGGGAAAGCTGCGAAGGTACTTTGACATTAAGAATTTTACCGATCCCTTTAAGGTCTTGAAGGGTTATTTTGAAAGCAAAAAATTACTTAAGAAAATAAACCCCAACATCATATTTTCCAAGGGCGGTTTTGTCACCGTTCCCGTGGTGCAGGCTGCAAGAAAGCTGAAAATACCTGTTATTATACATGAGTCGGATATTACGCCGGGCCTTGCCAATAAGCTTGCCATACCTGCCGCCAAAAAGGTATGCCATACCTTTCCTGAAACCGCAAGCTATCTTCCTTCCGAAAAGGCCGTGCTTACAGGCACTCCAATACGTAAGGAACTGTTCTCAGGCAATAAGATTAAAGGGCTTGAATTCTGCGGCTTTACTGCCAACAAGCCGGTAATAATGGTTATCGGAGGAAGTACAGGCTCAAGAAGAATTAACGAGGTTATCCGGGGAATGCTGCCCACCCTGCTAAAAAGCTTCCAGGTTGTCCACCTGTGCGGTAAGAATAATCTGGATAAGAATCTGGCTAATCTTGAGGGTTATGCACAATTTGAATACATAAAAAAAGAGCTGAGTGATTTATATGCAGCCGCCGACCTTGTTATCTCCCGTGCGGGAGCCAATACGATCTGCGAGCTCCTGGCATTAAAAAAGCCCCACATCCTCATCCCTCTTCCAACCGGCTCAAGCCGGGGCGATCAAATCCTGAATGCAGAATCCTTTGAGCATCAGGGTTATTCCTATGTCATAAGGGACGAGGATCTGAGCATAGCCAGCCTTATGCAGGGTATAGATAAGGTCATGGCTGATAAGTCCGCCTATATGGATGCCATGAAAAACAGCAGCTTAATCAATGCGATACAGACCATAATAAGCCTTATCAGGGAGCTTTCATAATTGTGTTAAGGCAATAGTCATATTTGTTTNNTTGTTTTAAGGCAATAGATATATAATTAATACTTTTTAGGCATTACTAATTAATTCGTGCGGATATGGCGGATGCTATCTTGGCAGCTTCGCCCTCCGCATATTTCAGATGCTCCCATCCAATATTCACCTTGTCGTCATTATATCTCGGTATCAGATGGATATGAAAATGGAATACGGTCTGGCCTGCTGCCTCTCCGTTGTTTTGTAAAATGTTCAGCCCGTCGGCCTTAAGCTCTTCCTTAACAGCTTTGGCAATCTTGCGTACTACACCAAGGGCTTTGGCTGCGACATCCTCGTCCAGGCTGTATATGTCGGCGCAATGCTTCTTCGCAAGCAATATGACATGCCCCCTGGCAGCCGGTGCAATATCCATGATTGCCTTGAAATCTTCATTCTCATAAACTACGGCCGAAGGAATGTCTCCGGCTATTATTTTGCAGAAAATACAATTCTCCTGCATATAAAATACCTCCTGTGTCGATAGTTGTATTGCATTTCTTATTGCATAAATTCCCATAATTTGATATTATTTCCATGTAACATTGTATAACACCCCTATGAAGGGAGTATGTCTATGCCAGAAGCCGGTAAAAAGCCTCTTAATACTGAAACAATCCATTCCGCTGCAGATGATATGGGGAAGATTACTTCCGTTTTCCTTCACGAGCTGCGCAATCCTTTGTCACTGATAAAGGGCACACTGCAATACATAGAGCTAAAGCACCCCGAAGCCAGGAGCTACAAATACTGGGACCAGCTTTTTGAGCTGATGGATGACATGGAAAATATGATTTTCGAATTCTCGCAGTTCAATTTCTGCAGTATAAAAAGGTCTTATATTAACCTGCATGGGCTAATTATATCGGTAAGGGACAACTTCATGCCCAGAGCTTCAAGACAGCATGTGGAGCTGACCCTTACGGAAGAAGCAGGCTGTATAAAATATTTTAACTTATACTATTGTGATGCTCCTAAAATAAAGCAGGTACTTGTCAATATCATTAAGAATGCATTTGAAGCGGTACCGGAAGGCGGTTTTATACGGATTAACCTGGGCTTGAAGAAATCATCCGACGCCAGGATGCTTTCAATCACAGTCAGCAATAACGGTCCGGCAATACCTCAGGATCAGCTTGAGCAAATATTTGAACCCTATGTTACCTATAAAAAGGGCGGTACCGGCATAGGCCTCGCCCTGGCAAAAAGAATTATCGGCTTGCATGAAGGAAGCATCAGCGTACGCTCGGACAGTGAAACAACCAGCTTTGAAATCCTGCTGCC
Source organism: Lachnoclostridium sp. UBA1434 (assembly GCA_002329645.1). Classification (GTDB taxonomy): domain Bacteria; phylum Bacillota; class Clostridia; order Lachnospirales; family Lachnospiraceae; genus Mobilitalea. The sequence continues at coordinate 26,127 of DCTS01000077.1, forward strand.
TCTGTTATAGAATGTTGAACTGGAATACCTGGTCGAAGGTGCGAAGGGTCTTAAAATTCCCCTTGGCGGTAAGGTCACCCGACATAAAGGCGCCCTGGAACGTAACCCTTCCCCGTACCAGCCTGCTCATAACACTGTGGGTGGTTTTTGCCACAACATCAGCATCGGGCTTGTCTCCGTAATATGCCTTCATCTTGCTGCTGTTTATCTCCACCACCAGTGTTTTTTTCACATCGGTCAGGGTGATGGCATATGACGCCGCAAAATCCTCCAGCGGGTGGAAATTATCCTTCAGATTTTTTATAAATTCCTGTCCTGCTTCTCCCTCACCACCGTCCAGCATCTCCTTAAACATCTGGGTCAGCTCTTCGATATCCTCCTTTTGCTTCTTAACATATGTGTCATCGGATACATACATGGAAAGCTGCTCGCTTTCCTGGGGGGTAAGGACGATTGGACTGCTCTTTAATAAGCTTTGCTTAAATGTATTCAGGCTTGCGGGAAGGATTCTTGCCTTCTGGTTGATGCTCCGGTAAAAGTCCTCAGCCTGCTTCTCAATTATTTTCGTGTAATCCGGATTTGTTTCAAATTCCACATGGTCATCCACATAAGCACATATACCGGAAAGCGGAATTCCGCCAAGCATTTCCCATGCTTTGATAAGGGTAAGCTGCGCTTCTCTCTCTCCGAAGGTTGTTGCCATTACGACCGGAAGCATGTAGAGCTTTTCAATTTTTCCCTTATCCGCATACAGCCAGCAGGAATCAAGGAACTGCTGCATAAGTCCGCCTATTCCCATCCATTCCACAGTTACGGCCAGGATTATTCCATCCGCTTCCTTTAATGTCTTCGGAAGCATGGCTATGGTGCTCTTCTCTTCATAAAGGTTATACCGGGTAATATTTACCCTGAGCTCCTCAAGTACTGTGGTAAGCCTGCCTATCACATAAAGTGTGGGGTCCTCAATTAAGCCCCTGCCTCCATAGTATATATTAACCTTCATATGCCCGCCTCCCGTTTATCGGTTTTTTATTCTTCCTGCATATTATCATGGCAAGAATTATACCCGCCAGCAGTCCTCCTATATGTGCAGCATTGTCAATGCCTGCGCTTCTTATGCCTCCGTACAGGCTGACAACCGCAAATAATATAATACGGCGGCCGCTTATGCCTTCAATCCTGCCTTTATTAGCGATAATAATATATATCATTGCTCCGACCACCCCGAATATGGCGCCGGATGCACCGATTGACATGGTGTTATCGGCCTTTATCATATTATAGCTTATGGATGCAATACCTGCAATAATTCCGGAACCAAAATATATGATCAGATACTTAAGCCTTCCTGCCGTATTCTCCAGGCTGTTTCCTACAAATACAAGCACCATCATATTGCTTATCAGATGCTCCAGGCCGGAGTGAAGAAACATATGGGTAATCAGGCGATAATACTCATTATTGCGAATTATTCTTTGCCAGGACAGGGCTCCCGCTTCCTTTAAACTTACTGCCCTGCCGCCAAAGCCTGCCGCAAAGTCAATAATAAATACAAGAATATTGACGAATATTATAATGGTATTGAAGAGGCTGAACCATTCCCCCGGTTTTTTAATAGAGTTTTTGCCTGATCTGTTATCTGAAAAGGTATGGGTTAAGGTGTTCGATTTACGTATATACGTATCATATTGTTCGTCTGACAGCAGATTCTCGATATCCTTCCTGAAATCAAAAAAGTCCGGCTCCTGGTTCTCGAAGATAATCAGCCGTCTTCCCGATAAATCAATAATCCAGCTGGCGCCCGGATCCGTACAATACTGCCTTGTATCATTCGGAAAATCCGTCAGTATAAGTCCAAGGAGATTGATGTATTGAAATCCGGAATCAAATAAGCGCATTTTTATATTCATGATAATCCGCTTGAATTCATCTGCGCTAAGTTCATTTCCATATATGGAATAAAACAGCAGCACGGCATCCATGACCTCATCCCTTTGCCTTAGGAACAATCTCATGGATTTAATGCCTATGTCTGCCGCTTGAAATTCCGATGCTGTTAATAAGTGAATTATGCCTTCGTCTATCCTCATGTCATTCCTCAATCGTACTATTCTTATACTGATTTCTACGTCCGGGTTATACCTTCATTTACTTTCTTCTTTAGCTTCTTCATTTGCTTTCTAAATTTGCAATTTTGTCTTTCTTATTATCTTTCCCATGCAAAGGATCGCTTTACCGCCTTATGCCACCCCTGCAGCAGAGCCTGCCTTTCATCCCCGGACATGTTTGGTTCATATGTCTGTGAAAGTGCCCAGATCTTCTTAAGCTCCTCTTTATCCTTCCAGAAGCCTGCGGAAAGGCCCGCCAGGCAGGCTGCCCCGAAGGCCGTTGTCTCTATACATTCGGGCTTGTGCACCCGGATACCCAGAATATCTGCCTGAAACTGCATAAGGAATAGATTGGCGCAGGCTCCTCCGTCCACCTTGAGAGAACATAGCTTAATATCTGCATCCTTTTCCATTGCCCCCAGCACATCATATGTCTGATAAGCGATTGCTTCAAGGGTTGCCCTGATAATGTGGTTTCTGTTGCAGCCCCTGGTTATTCCTACAATGGTTCCCCTTGCATACTGATCCCAATATGGGGCGCCAAGTCCGGTAAATGCAGGAACCACATAGACTCCGTTGCTGTCTTTCACCCTTAACGCACATTCTTCGCTTTCGGAAGCCGTTCTGATCAGCATAAGCTCATCCCTCAGCCATTGGACAGCCGCTCCCGCAACAAACACGCTTCCCTCCAGAACATACTCCGGCGTCGCATCAGTACATGCCGCCATGGTGGTAATAAGCCCCTGTTCCGAGTATACCGCCTCATTACCTGTATTCATAAGAAGAAAGCAGCCTGTCCCGTATGTATTCTTGACATCTCCCTTATTAAAGCAGCATTGTCCGAATAATGCGGCCTGCTGATCTCCTGCGGCTCCTCCTATCGGAATCTCCTCACCGAACAGAGCTTTGTCCGTATAACCGTAAACATAACTGGACGGCTTTAGCTTGGGCAGCATCTCATAAGGAATGTCCAGCTCCTTTAAAATAACCCTGTCCCAGTCAAGCTTTTTTATATCAAACAGCATGGTTCTCGATGCATTGGAATAGTCCGTTACAAAGGTCTTTCCCCCTGTAAGATTCCATATCAGCCAGGTGTCCACGGTCCCGAATAAAATATTGCCTTTTTTGGCTTCTTCCCTGGCGCCGGGTACTGTATCCAGGATCCACTTAACCTTGGTTGCTGAAAAATAAGCGTCCAGAACCAGTCCGGTGCTTTCCCTGATATAAGGCTCCCATCCCATCATCTTCATTTTATCAACCATATTTGCCGTCCTCCGGCACTGCCATACGATTGCATTATAAATGGGCTGTCCCGTATTCCTGTCCCAGAGTATGGTTGTCTCCCTCTGGTTGGTTATGCCTATGGAAGCAATCTCAGAAGCTTTTATGGCGGACTTGGCCATGGCCTCCGCGGCAACCGAGATCTGTGAGGACCATATTTCCATGGGATTATGCTCAACCCAGCCCGGCTGTGGATAAATTTGCGTAAATTCCTTTTGCGCCGAGCTGACCATCTTGCCGTCTTTGTCGAATATTATGCATCTGGAGCTTGTTGTCCCCTGGTCCAGCGCCATTATATACTGCTTCATGCTATTCCTCCTACATTAACACAACTTGTTTGTACAGGCAATTTCGGATCAATATGCCTGTACAAAATTAGCCGGCTGCTTCCTTATAATACTTAATATAATAGTATGCTGCACAAAATAAATTCGTATAGATATTGTAACATCATATTCATATTATTTACAATACTTTTACTATTATCTGGTATGATAGTACTAAAGGCCGCACCGGCATTAGTTAATGTGGCTTTATATAGCTAAATATATTTTATATGGCTTGTTGTTTTACATAATAAACTGATATCTTATATCAGCAAAGGCAATTTCATCCCCTGCCGTTACTTCCCTGCGCTTATAGGGCTGCAAAAGCTCATTATTTACAAAGGTTCCGTTGGTGGAATTTAAATCAGTGATATATATTTGCTCCTGTTCCTTTGTAAGCTTTGCATGGCATCGGCTGACCACCTCCTTATCCAGGCAATAATCCACATTCTTCTTAAGCTTGCCTATAAAAAAGGGGAATTCCTCTATAATTATGGTCCTGTACCGGGCTTCATCGCAGGGCTTAAGCATGTATTTGCCCTCGCTCCCGCACCCATTAAGAAGGCATGTGGGGTTATACTCCCCGTTGTCTATATCTTCTTTCATATCTGCATCGTTAATACCTATGTCTTTCATACCTGTTTTCATAATACCTGTTGCTTTCGTACCTGTTACTTTCATGCCTGATACTTTCGTACTTGTTTCTTTCGTCTCTGTTTCTTTCCTGCCTGATACTTTCGTACCTGTATCTTTCGTATCAGTTTCTTTCCTGCCTGATTCCTTCGTGCCTTTTTCCTTTGTGCCTGCAGACAAACTATATTTAAATGTTCTGTGCTCCGGTTCGCTGCTTATGGCTGTAGGATCCACATATTCATTGTCGGAAATGATTTTTGCAATCCTGTTCTTTTTGTTCCATAGCTTTCGTATAAGGTATGCCGAAACGCATAGCAGTATCAGCAGCATTGCAGTCACCTTACTGTAGTCGAGCCTGTTTCCTGCCGAGCTGTTCATCAGCCCGGACTTGATCAACAAGGTTGCCGCAGTAATTGCCGCCATAACAATTGAAGCCGTATACAGGTATGTTGCAAGGGGATACTTAAGCACTTCCCTTTCTCTTGCAACAGGTTCCATTACTGCCGGAATGAAGCCGTTATTATTTGTCAATGTCGGCTGAAGGCAGGCACCATTTTTACTTCTTTCTTTCCATGTTATCTCATGTGAAGTTGTTGTCTCTGCGGTATTTGCTTTTATTGAAGGCAAAGCATGGCTTGCCTTAGGGGTTTTCCGTTGATTTTCCTTGTTATCAATGTATATATCTGATTTAAGCTTCTCCTTAAGATGCTCAAAGGTAAAGCCCTCCGCCCTGGCTGCAGCGTACAGTTCATATACAAGAAGCACCGCCGCTTTATCCTTGTAGTCAATCTTATTCATTATGAATTCCAGAAGGGAGCCAGTCTGCTCCCCGATATCCCTGTCATACCCAGGATAATAGCACAGATATGGTTCTTGCTCCTTTATATCAATAAATATCTGCTCCGGAAGAAGTATAAAATCATTCTCCTCCAGCAGGTATTCATAAGCAGTTTCAATTATATTAATAATGCCTGATATCAACCTCTTAACATTATTATAATCAAGTACGGCTCTTGCCGCCATTACAGCCAGGGACTGCCGGGAAGTAATGTCATAATAATACATAAGCCTGTTATTAATTCGCCTGGTTTCCAGCTTGAGCNNTTCTGCCTGCAGCATTCTTATGCAGTAATTGTCATCACTTTTTACCGCTCCTTCGGGAATAACCATATAGCTGCGGTTTAAATCCTTAATATACTCAATATTGGCTAAAGCCTGCATAACCCCTCCGCCATAATAAAATAAGTAATATAATAATAAGAAATTTTTGAAATATGAAATATGAGATATGAAAAATAAGAAGTATTAAATATGAAGTATTAATATGAAGTATAAAATCATGGAACACTATCCCTGATTTTTTCTATCAGCTTATTGATTCCCTTGATCTTCTCCCCTGTTTCCAATATAACCTCGCTGATGCGTATTGCCTCCGCAGGATCATGTACAGGGCCCTCCGCCCGGACATTGATATCCCGCTTAAGAAAGCCCATGAAATGCGTCGCAGGCAGCCTGCTCCTTCCGGAAATCTCAAGCTCTGCATTAAATATACTCGTTTTTACACCGACATACGTAATGTTTGTACACAGCAATCCGCTTTCCAGCTCCCTATATAGGAACTCCTCTATTTCATTTTGTTCATCCTGTGTAATACCGGTAATCAGGTATAAAATACCCCTGTCATTTATGTTCTCATACTTTATTTCACCGGCAGCAAGGTCCGATTTATGCTTCATATATATGGAGGCCTTATGTAACGCCTTATCTGCCGCAGCCTGAATTTTGCACCTGTCATGCAGGTTATAGGACAGAAATATCAGGGCAAGTATGGTGTACAGCACCACCGGCATGATAACGGCCATCTCAACCGTAAAGCTTGCATTTGTTCTGGTTTTCATATTTGCTCCCGTCAGACATCTTAATGTTTTGCTGCTTCCTGTGGTTTGCTTTTATGAAAGGAATATCTGCAGAATATACCCGAAAAGCAGGAAGGGGACGAAGGGTATCCTCGTCTTCCTGTTTGCCTTACGAAGCAAGATAAGCGCTATAGACACCAGCGCAGCCGCCAGCAGAGAAACGGCAAACAGCTCCATATTGCGCCAGAAGCCCAGAGCCAGGCCTGTAACGCATAGGACAAGCCCGTCCCCGAAGCCGATTTTACCGCCTGTGACTCTGCTTAATAAGCATACGAATATACCAACCAATACTCCTGTCATCCTTTCAGGCAGGGAAATGCCCGGGCAGAAGGGAATGCAGACTGCGGCTATAATTCCGGCCGCTGCTATAATCCATGTATATATTCTTTTCATATAAATATCCTGGACTGCCCCTGCGGTAAGCATCAGTCCCGTGCATGCCCTAATAACTATTTCCGGAAATGCCATAAATCCTCTCCTAAATATATCTTTTAAGAAACAGCGCTGCTTTTTATTATCCGTCAGCCTCCGCCGCATCTTGAACAGGGCTTTCTTCCGACAGCTTCTGATAAGGGCACCTGCTTTACTGTCCTTTTGATTCCGCTGCAGTCCCTGTCCCTGTGATAATGGCTGCCATAGTCTGTTATATAGTAAATCATATCGTCCGAATATCCGTCACGGCAGCAGCTGTCGCATGGATAATACTTTCCACCGGACTCGTTGCGATAGCCCTCCGGCTTGCCAAGCACTTGCTTTACCGACAGCTTTATATGGGAGCAGCTTGCGTTAAGATGATATACCAGGCCTGTTTCAGCGATATATACCATCTTTTCTTCCGCGCCATCCTGATTCTCTTCAACAACAGTGTACCCGGGAGGAATCTGAATTCCCGTCCAGCCTCTCAGCTTAACCCTTTGAATCATCCTCATGTCGCCAAGCCCGAAGAAGCATATGGGAAGCCTTATCCTGTATCGGGCAATAATATCGATGTTATCCGACTCATCTAATATATTGGAATAGTAGAAGCTAATTCCGGAAAATCCATCCAATATACAGGAACGGTCAATAAGCCCGGTGTCCAGCTTATTCTTAACAAGCTCCCTGACTGCTGTGCCTTCAAGGGCTGCATAAGCCATCTCGCCTATTCCGGTGTCAAGCGCCTCTTCCCATAGGGAGTGGTCGCAAACCATTGCCTCAGCCGCATCAGCAAAGTCGTCATACACATAAGCTGTTTTTGCAAGGGAAAGTCCGGTTTTTGTTATAGCGCTCTGAATATGCTCCTGGACAATGAATATTTGAAGAAAATATATAAGAGCTATAAAGAAATAAATGAATAATGGCAATACAAGCGCAGCTTCAACTGTAATAGATGCCCCGGCCCTGCCTGTTTTCCTGAATTGTTTCATACAGCCTTCCTTAAGTTATGAATGTTTTCCGACGTATTGGGATGCCCGTTCTTTTATTGATATCATATAGGATATTAAAGACCGGCTTCCTATAATAAGATGAATACTCAATAAGCAGATGATTTCCCGGAGAGAGATTTAATTATTTTATTTTTTAATAGATATATTTAAGAAGTAATAAGAACGGACACCCCGATGCGCCGGAAGACATCTAGTAGCTGTATCCGGCCCTTACACTGTAATTTGCCTCCCCTTTTCCATGAATATATTTTTGAATGTACGGAATTGTTATGAAGCTGCTTCTTATTTTGAATTCAGCCCTTGCATCAAAGCCGAACAGACAGTTTTGTATATTGAAGTCTTCATCATAGTTTAACCTTAAGTTTTCCTGTATCAGATCCATGCATTTGTATGAGGTTTTCTCCTTGTCCATAAAAAAAAGAAATATTTTAATGTAATCCTGATATCCAAGTGTAAGCCCCTTTGAATTCATTGTTATCCTGTCTGCCTTTTGCTGTATGTATTCCCTGTTAAGCATAAACATATCGTGAACGCTCATTTCAAAGCTTTTCTTTAATACCGGCAGCTCCTTTCCTGCAAGTATTGCACAGGTATCCACAAGGGCTTCCGAAAACGCCAGCAATATCAGCAAAAGAGTCTGTGTCAATAATACAAGAGCAAAAACCCCGGTAAAACCCACCAGTGCCGTTGCCAGCGCTCGGGTCTCATTCATTTTTTCCTTATTGCCCAATGCGGAGGTTAAATCAAGAAGTGTCCTTAAAAGGATTATCCTGGATATCACGGAGGACAGGTTGTCCTTATCCGAGTTTTTTCCTGTGATAAGGTATTCCTGCTCGTAAGAAAGTGCGGTGGGTTTTCTCCCTGAGGTGTCCTCGTCCACAAACGGCATTCTGTAAAAATGCTCAAAAAGATATTCCTGAAACAATAGCTTCTCCGCCGCTATATTCACACCGCCTACAAGCATTCCCGATAAGCCCATGTCGTTATAACCTGAAAACAGCCCTCCCATGCCGCTGCTGCTTTCAGCTTTCATGCCTCCGATAAGCTTTTTAAAGCTGAAGGAGCTTTCCGCTTCCCTGGCAGCCAGTGAATATGAGGGAAGGTTATCATTGTTGAGGGATGCCCCCGAAAGCCTGCCGGTGTCAATCACAAGCTCCATTAAGCTGTCCGTCAATACACTCTTCACCTTGTCGTGGGGATTATTTACCTCCCTGTTTTCAACAAGAGTGCTGTAATCCAGCTTCAGGTTACTTATACGGTAACTTGACAAGCATAAAGCCGCCTGATCAACATATTCCCTTGCCCTGGAATTAGCCCCTGATGAAAGCTCCGCCTTGCCCTTGCCCAGAAGGTTTAATACCTCAGTTAAAATTGCTGCATTACCTGCTAAAATATCCTTCATTGCAATAAAGTCATAGCCGCAGCCGGAATCCGGCTCATATTTCTTAATCTCCCCAAGCTCCTCATAAAGGCCTTCACGGGTTGCCTCGTCCAGATCCTGACCTTCCGTACTTAATACGGTTTCATAATCAGCTATCAGCGGCTTTGTCCTGGTTGATTCTTCAATAAGTGTCTCAACCGTATCCCCGGCATCATTAATGACAGGTAAAATTCTTTCTGCATTGTCCGATATACCGCCTATCAACGATGTTATATTCCGGACACAGGAATCAATCTGTATTTGCAGTGAATTAATATTGTCCTCAATATCCTTAAGCCGGGAGTCGAGCTCCTTTTTATTCTCCCTGCAGGCTTCTGTTTTTATCTTTACATCCTCTATGTCCTTTCTTATTTCCTCCTGTGAAGTCAATTCTTTTTCCTGTGATGTCCTTGCTGCCCCGTTTGATGTCAATTCTTTCTCCTGTGAAGCCATTGCTTCCTTCTGTGATATCACTTCTTTCCCCTTCGTTGCTGTTTCTTCATCCTGTGAATCTTCTTCCTGTGATGCCAGTTTTTCCTCCAGTAATTTAAGCTCCTCCTCAAGCATAATTATTTTCTCTTCTTCATCGGCTATAAGCCGATTTGTCTCCGCTTGTTGTGTAAAGTAATAGCTTATCTGTGACGAAAGGGAGTCTAATTCATTAAAGCAGGTGTTAATTGCATCAAAGGGGTATGTAGGATCGTAATAGCTGCTTTTAATTGCCTCGAATATAAAGCTGTTGTTTATTCCGACCTTCTCCATATCGGGCTCTCCGGGGCAGATCTTCTTGACAAAATCCGAAACAGTCTTAATATTGCCCTTTTTGTCCGTATTAAGGCCCTTGCCGCCTGTTGAAATCCCGTCAAGCTGTTCCATCAGGCTTAAGATGCCCTTGTCAATAAGTGCAAGCTGCTCCGCCACCTCGAGCTTTTTTTCATATATGCAGCTTACCTTTTTGGGCTTTTCCAACAGGTTAATCTTATTAAGCAAAAGCTCGAGCCCTTCCCCTGCCACTTTATATTTCATATATCCGCAGGCTTCATTTATGAAGAGCTTGCCGCCGTGTTCCGTTATCCGGACAATATCATCCACATCCGCATCCTCAAGAGTTATGTTATAAAGCTCAATGCCCGGCTTGACTCCTGACAGGCCGCTGTTAGGCGAAAAGGTGTATGACATGTAATCCTTAAGCCTATTCTCCATCTCATCCGTGTTTATGAGATTGCTTCCATATCCGGCATCCAATCCAAGCAAATGGTATTCCTCCATCAGCGGACCGTAAAATTCTGCAAGCACCGAATCCATGGCCGTTGTAAGTGCCCTTTCTGCCATAACCTTAGCCGTGTAAAACCTTGCTCCTTCTATTACAGTCATGATTAAAGAAAGGACCAGTAAAAGTACCAGGCTTAAAAATACTGTAATCGACCCTTCTTTATTATCTTGTATGTGCTCTTTCAATTATGCCGTCCCTCCGTGTCAGGGAGCAGAAGTTGGATTGGGAAGTGTTGCGATATCATCCGCTCCTCCGGTTATTGTATCAAGGATATTCTCAAGAAGGGAGGTGATTTGATCCTTGAAGATAAGCACCAGCCCTATAAGAATAACCAATATTAATATGATTTCCACTACACCGATAGCATCCTGCCTGCTGCCAAAGAATTGCTTAATGTACTTTTTCATACTCTCTTTTAAATTGCTGCCTTGCAGCTCCTCCTGTATGTATTTAGGTTGTCCGGCAACCTATAACCATGCCTGATAATGTTCCGTAATGCCGCATCTGCACATATTTTAACGGCTTAAGCTCATATATTAAACGTCCTAAACGCAGGTATCATAATAATTGCAAGAATAAGCAGCAGCATAAGAAGCATGGGCCCAAGCAGCTTTGTCTGGGCTTCTTCGCCCATTCTTTTTGCAAGCTCCTTGCGTTCCTCAAATGCATCCAGCGCCTCACGATTAAGAAGCTCCACAAGCCCCTTGCTCCCCTTCTTAAGGTTTTGGACAATTAATGTTGAAAACTTCATATAGGGAAGTATTCCGGTTCTTTTACCGAATTGCTCATAAGCTGCAGCTTCATTAACCCCAAGGTTAAGCTCATGGGCGGTTACCAGCATTTCCTCGTAGGCATATCTTTTAACTGCCCTCTTTGACTTTTTATTAAGATAATCCCCGGTTATCCTGATCCATGCCTGTCTTATCGTCATTCCCGCATTGACAAGCAAAATGAATTTATTAATTATGTCCGGATAATCCAGCAGCATCTGGTTGTTTCTTGCTTTAATCCTTGATGCATGCTCCCTCTCACCGATGAACCAGGAAAGCAGTGCGGCAAATAAGCCCATGATGGTTATTGCTATGCTTGTATCTTCTCTCTTTTCCTTATATTCCAGCCGATAATTTCCAAGCCTTTCGGGGAGCCTCATTTTATCCTCGGTGCTTGTCTCATCATCCAGTCTTTCAATTTCCCTGTTCAGCTCTTCTGTCAGAAGCTCTTCCTTTGACTTTACCCTCGGAAACACGGTAAAGAAGAAAACATGCTCTCTTATCCTATCTCCATAGGATAAAACCGCCGTGGCCTGTGTTTTAGAACCCTCAGGATCCGCCTCTTCATTATTAATTGTGCCGTCCGATAAGATAAGCCCCGGATCCTTAAGAACCCATCTGACCTTAATTTTGGTTCCGGGAATTAAGCTAATCAGATTAAGCCTGCCCTCAATCCGATTTGCAGATAAATTTGCCCCCAATACAGCCGTATCAAGATAAGCAACAGCCCTGTCCATCACAGAAGAAAGCTCTTCTTGTGTATATTCCTTCTCATTAACGGTAACGCTTATCTCGGCGGTCAGGTCTTCTTCCACTGCCGCACCACTGCTGCCTGACCCTTGATCTTTATAAACCTCCTTGCTTTCATAACCTTGATCGGAGTTTTTTATTGTAACCTCCAGTACTGTCTTACTGCTTCCTTTTCCCTTATCAGGCCTTATAAGCTCACTCCCCGATAGAATACCCTTCGAGTTCAGAGAGTTTAATCCTCCAAAAAGCGAGAGTATATTGCAAAGCAGCAGTATGAACAGCACAAGGGATATCCTGCCGTACCAATATACTGCCTCCCCCGTATTCCTGCCGCCGTAACCGGTTGCCGTGCAGTTTGACGGACAAGCCGCCGGACCGTCTGCATGGCAGTCTGCAGAGCAGTCTGCATTGTATGCCGAGCGGTCTGCAGAGCAGTCTGCATTGTATGCTGAGTGGTCTGCCCGGTGGCAGCCTGCCGGGCAGTGTGCCGAACAGCCTGACCGTTTGCAGCCTGCCTTCAAACCTTTCCCCTTCTTAATCAAAGCCTTGCCAAGCCCGGTACGGGTGAGCAAAAGGCTTGCCATCGGATAAAGAAAATACAGCTTGTTTTCCTTCCTGTCGATGTCTTCAAGAATTGACTTTTTGTCTTTACGGGCAGCCAGATGCAGGATTGCAAATACTATGAGAAAAAGTACATTGACAATAATCATTAAGCCACCTCTTATACTTCTATGGATGAAATCCTGTTTATAAGTACATAGGCGCCTAAGTATAAGCCAAGTATAACTGTCATAATGATTATTCCTGCAATATTATGGTACAGCGGGCTTAAAAAGCCCGGTGACGATAGCTGAAGATATAGTATAATGCCGGGCGGCATGACCTTAAGGATGTTCGATTCATATTTCTTTGCTGCAAGCATAGTGATTATCTCCCTCTTAACCTCGGTTTTTCCGCTGATTGCTGCGCTTGTACCCTTAATAATAGATACAAGATCTCCTCCCGTTCTCTTGGCGGTTGCAAAAACCTCGGAAAAGCTTAGGATGTCATCAATGCCCGTTCGTTCCGCAAAATCAGCAAGGGCTTTTTCAACAGGAATATTCATGTTTACCTGGTTTACTATTCTTTTAAATTCCCTGATAATTATGGCCTCACCCCCGTACAGAAGCATAAGGTCCTTAAGGGCTTCCTCGAATGCATTTTCGGCACTGTACCCTGCCCTAAGCGCGGATGAAAGACTGGTGATGCCGTCATTAAATTCAAGACAAAGCTGCCATTTTCTTTTAGCTGCAAGCCTTGACTTTGTCCTTCTCAGATAGGGATACAACAGAGGGCTTGCTAGAATTGCTCCGATTATGCTCCGGTAAAACAGCCACCCTATAATTAATATGATGGCAACTCCCTGAAGTATATACCGTATGTACTCCTTAAACGAAAGCCTGTATTCGTCATAATTGTCAATCTGCATGCTTTCTGAGCTGCTTTTGCGCATCACTGCTTTCCACTCTGCTGCTGTGTATAATCCCGGGCGTCTTCGGGCTTTATACCAGCCCTTAAAAGCTTCCCGGTATTTTTTAATGTGCTGACGCATGTCAAGCCTCCCTGAATTACTCCGTTATCTTCCCCCGTTTCCCTGAAGCTGTAAAGAGGATTAAGCTCAATTTCCCCGTCCCTGCATTCCAGCACCTCCGTAATCTCCAGAACCCTTCTGGACCTGTCCCGAAGCCTTCCCAGATGAACAATTATATCGATGGCGGAAGCAATCTGCTTGCGGACTGCAAGCAACGGTATTTCTGCGCCCATTAAAACCAGGGCTTCCAGCCTGTTCAGCATGTCCCCGGGGGAATTGGCATGGGCTGTGGAAAGGGATCCGTCATGGCCGGTGTTGAACGCCTGTAACATATCTATTGCAGCCGCATCCCTGACCTCACCGACAATAATTCTGTCAGGCCGCATCCTAAGGGAGGTCTTAATAAGATCTCTTATGGTAATCCGGTTGTTTCCTTCTGTATTGGCATTTCTGGCTTCCAGGCGGACCAGGTTGGGTATATTCATAATCTGCAGCTCTGCCGAATCCTCAATGGTTATAATTCTCTCGCTTTCCGGAATGTAATTGGAAAGTACATTTAGGAAGGTGGTTTTCCCCGAACCGGTCCCCCCGCTTATAAGTATGTTGTAGCCTGCGATGACAAGCTTATGCAGAAAGGCCGCCGCCTCATTCGTAATAGAGTTGAGCTCTATAAGCCGTTCTATTGTAATCGGCTTCTCGGGGAATTTGCGAATGGTAATAACCGGCCCGTCTATGGATACCGGCGGCAGCACCACATTAACCCTGGATCCGTCAGGCAGCCTGGCATCAACAATCGGGCTTGATTCATTAACTATCCGGTTGGACAGGGATACTATCTGCTGTATGACATCCGAAAGCTTCTGCACTGATGTAAAGCTTGAATTGCAGGAGGTAATCCTGCCGTTCCTCTCGATGAATATATTAGCAGCGCCGTTTACCATGATTTCAGTTATGGATTTGTCCTCAACAAGCTCCTGCAATACATCCAGCCTTCTGATGGAATTAAAGATTTCTTTCTTTATCAGCTTCATATCCTGCATGCCGATATATGTTTCACGGCTTTTACTGACAAGAAGCCTGTCAATGGAATTTAACAGCTCTTCATCAGATATGTCGGAGCTTAGATCTGCTTCTTCCAGCACCTTTTTCTGCAGCTCCTCCTTAATACTGATCCTTCTCAACCCTGCAGCCGGTATTTCTTTGCTATTGCTGATACTTCCTCCCATATGCCGCTTTTCTTAATCTCCTCCATATCATAGGGCCCCTTATGCTTTAGCTTCTCCTCCGGAAGGCTTATCTTAACATACTTGTCCTGTCCGGTGTTTAAGCTGATCNNCCTCTCCCATTCAAGAACAGGCTTATTATTGTATGCGCTGCCGTCTGCTGTAATAAATACCAGGCTGCTCCTGTCCATAAGCTCAGTTACCGCCTCGGTATATATACCGTGATAGAAAATTACTGCATCATAGCCCTTATTCCTTTTTAGTTCCTCTATCCACCAGGCT
>DCTS01000088.1 GCA_002329645.1 Lachnoclostridium sp. UBA1434
TACACATAATTATTGACACTACCGATTTGATAACATATAAATATATTTAGATTTTTATATAAATACTTTATATTAATACATTTATAGATTAAACTTTTTATGGAGCGCCCTATGAGAAAAGAATACTCAGTTATTATAATAGACCATGATAACAAGATTCGGGAAAGCTTAGCCTGCATCGAAGGGGAAACGCTGCTTGACGCCATGACAAGGCATGGAATAAGCTGCCGTTCCGACTGCGGAGGGAGAGGAACCTGCGGGAAATGCAGAATCCAAATTGTCAGGGGACATCTTGATATTACTCCTGAGGACGGACAAGTTTTATCGGATTCCGAGCTTGAGCAGGGGATAAGGCTTTCCTGTATGGCACATCCGGTTATGGATTGTGATATAAGGCTTATCTTTGATAATGAGACGAGGATGGATGCGGTTACAGCAGATATAACCGGAGTGAATAATGAAGATATCGACGCTTTATGTATAGGGATTGACCTGGGAACAACCACCCTGGCATTTGCCCTGGCTGATATAAAAACCGGGTCGGTTATACATACCGGTTCAAGACTTAACAGCCAGCGGATGTACGGAGCCGATGTCATATCCAGGATCAATGCCTCCAATGAGGGAAAGAGGGAACAGCTTGCCAAAATCATCAGTCAGGATATTGCAGACGGAATATACACGCTTCTTGAGGAGGCCCGCATTAAGCCTGAGAAGATTAAGAAAGCTGCAATATCAGGAAATACTGCAATGCTGCACATGCTTATGGGTTATTCCTGTGAAGGGCTTGGCAGATACCCCTTCACTCCCGTAACCCTTGACAGGGAGGTTATTAATCTTAAGGATCTGCTAAGAGGCAATGGTTATGATAAAGGCCTTCCGGACAGCCTTAACGGAATCCCCGTAACCCTGCTTCCGGGCATATCAGCCTTTATCGGTGCGGATATAGCATCGGGGCTTATGGCCTGCGGATATGCCAATGCCGACAAGCCATGCCTGTTTATTGACCTGGGCACCAATGGCGAGATGGCCCTTGGCAGCAGGAATAAGATCCTGGCCGCCTCCACCGCTGCAGGACCTGCCTTCGAGGGAGTAAATATCTCCTGCGGTATAGGAAGCGTTCCCGGTGCCATCAGCAGCATTGACATAAGAGATGGCAAACCAAGCTGCAGGACTATAAATGACATGCCTCCGAAGGGAATATGCGGGAGCGGTGTCTGCGAACTGGTATCGGAGCTGTTGGATGCAGGATATATTGACAGTACAGGGCTTTTGGCCGGTGAATACTTTAAATCAGGATTTACCATAACCGGTACAGAAGATACGGATAGCATCATAACCTTTACGCAAAAGGATATCCGGCAGTTCCAGCTTGCCAAGGCCGCAATAAGGACCGGTATTGAGCTGTTGTTAAGTGGTTATGGAATAGAATATGATCAGATAGATACGGTTTTCCTTGCGGGAGGCTTCGGCTTCCATCTTAATGCGCTGAAGGCAGCCAATGTGGGAATGCTTGTACCGGAGCTGGCAGGCAAGGTTAAAGCCGTGGGCAACAGCTCCCTTGCAGGAGCGCTCAGGTTTCTGACTGACAAGGAAGCTGCCTTTGAGATTGAACATATAAGGAATGTAACAGAGGAGCTTCATCTGTCACAGGAGGAGAGATTTAATGAAATGTTTGTAAAGTATATGTCCTTTTAGCAGATAACGAACCCGGCAGCGGGACTATAATACTTTTACGATGATATAGTATGTTTAAGGAATATTAGGATTGACAGCGGTTATTGGAGGATTGATTAAATGAGAATAGGAACAGGCTATGATGTTCACAGGTTGTCAGAAGACAGGGAGCTTATTCTGGGAGGGGTTAAAATTCCGTATGAGAAAGGCCTTCTGGGTCATTCGGATGCGGATGTGCTTATACATGCAATTATGGATGCAATCCTTGGGGCAGCAGCCCTCGGAGATATTGGGAAACACTTCCCGGATACCGATGAAGCATATAAGGGAATATCAAGCATTGAGCTTTTAGGGAGAGTTAAGAATTTAATCGAAGACAAGCTGTACATGGTAGGCAATATTGATGGTACAATAATAGCCCAGAAGCCCAGACTGTCACCGTACATCCCTCAGATGGCAGAAAATATTGCATCGGTTCTGAATATTGATATAAGCAGGGTGAATATCAAGGCAACCACCGAGGAGGGACTTGGATTTACAGGCGCAGGCCAGGGGATTGCAGCCCAGGCCGTATGCCTGCTGGAGGAAATGATGGACTATCAGGCTCCGGCTGCAGCTTCTGCGAATTCCTACAATTGCAGTGAATGTAAAGGATGTATAAGAACAGGCAATTCATAATCATAGGAACGATTATCAAAGTGTTAGGTATTGACAAAATATATATTATTGCATAGAATAATTTAAACACATATATTTATTTATATGCTGTATAATTTATACTGCAAATGCTATGAACGGAAGAGTAACCCATATGGAAGTATCAGAGATAGAATGTCACCGGCTGAAAGCATTCTTTACGAAAATATGGGCGAAGTGCATCCGGGAGCATACTCGGTGAAGCCTTGCCAAGCCGTGTACGGTACCAGCCGTTATCTGGATGAGATACGGTCATTGTTTTATATATTTGCATTTTATATATGACCGTAAGTAGAGTGGAACCGCGAATTTCACCGCCTCTATACCGGGCGGTGTTTTTTTATCTTAAGAAAAGATATCAGGAGTTTCTTATTCGATAAAGATGCTTGGCATACCCGATGATACGCAGGATGTGAAGAGCTGGTACATATTTTATGTAAGGAGGGACAGGAATGGGATTTATTAAATTTGTAAAAGAAGAGATTAAGGTTATAAAGGAAAGGGATCCTGCAATAAAGACATCTATGGAGGTGTTCCTGTATCCGAGCTTCAAGGCAGTCCTGCGTCACAGGATTGCTCATAAGTTATATCAGAGAAAGCATTATTTTCTGGCAAGATGGTATGCACAGAGGACGGCACGTAAAACCGGAATTGAGATACATCCCGGTGCAACAATAGGAAAGGGACTGTTTATAGATCACGGCATAGGAGTAGTTATCGGAGAGACGTCAGTTATCGGCGACAATGTGACATTATATCAGGGCGTAACCCTGGGAGGTACCGGCAAGGAAAAGGGAAAGAGGCATCCTACTATAGGAAACAATGTAATGATAAGCGCCGGAGCGAAGGTCCTTGGCTCCTTTACAATCGGAGAGAATTCGAAGATTGGAGCCGGCTCTGTTGTGCTGTCGGAGGTTCCGCCGAATTCAACAGTAGTAGGCGTGCCTGGGAGAGTGGTTAAGCGGGACAATGTGAGGATACCCAGAGAGGATCTGGATCAGATTCATCTGCCCGATCCCGTACTTAACGAGCTGCAGGGGCTTAAGAAAGAAAATGCCTTATTACGGGAAGAGCTTGAGGAGCTGAAAAATAAAATCAATAAATTGGAGCATAATTCAAAGGAAGGAGATAAAGTCATAGAAGCATAATGGCATCTCTATAAGACTGGAGGAATGATGGATGAGAATATATAATACACTGACACAGCGAAAGGAAGATTTCATACCGATTGAGGAAGGTAAAGTGCGCATGTATGTTTGCGGACCCACCGTCTATAATTTTATCCATGTAGGAAATGCAAGGCCTATGATTTTTTTCGATACGGTAAGGAGGTATTTTGAATATAAGGGATACCAGGTTACTTATGTGACAAACTTCACCGATGTGGATGATAGAATCATTAAAAAGGCATTGGAAGAGGGCGTGGACGCCAGTGAAATTGCGGAGAGATATATCAATGAATTCAGGAAGGACATGGAAGCCCTGAATGTAAGAGAGGCATCCATACATCCCAGAGCCACCCGGGAGATTGAGGGAATGATTGATATGATTGCCGGACTGATTGACAAGGGCCATGCTTACGAAAAGAACGGGACCGTGTATTTCAGGGCAAGATCCTTCAAGGATTACGGCAAGCTGTCAAAAAAGAATATTGACGATCTGGAGTCAGGCGCAAGGATTGCCGTTGACGAAGAGAAAGAGGATCCTCTTGATTTCGTTCTCTGGAAGCCCAAAAAGGAGGGCGAGCCTTACTGGACCTCTCCCTGGGGCAACGGACGCCCCGGCTGGCATATTGAATGCTCGGTAATGAGCAGCAAATATCTGGGAGAGCAGATAGACATACATGGTGGAGGCGAAGACCTCATATTCCCCCACCATGAAAATGAGATAGCCCAGAGTGAGGCGGCTTCCGGCAAACCCTTTGCAAGGTATTGGATGCACAATGCTTTTCTCAATATAGACAACAAAAAGATGTCAAAATCCGAGGGAAATTTTTTTACGGCAAGGGAAATATGTGAGCAGTATTCCCCCCAGGCTCTCCGGTTCCTGATGCTTAATGCCCATTACCGCAATCCGATGAATTTCAGCAGAGAGCTTATGGATGCGGCGCGTAATTCTCTTGACAGGATAAAAAACGGTGTATACAGGCTTGAGCATCTGCTTGGAAGCAGGCCCGGCACGGATGATGAAATAACTCCCGGGGAAAGCCGTCTGCTTGAGGAAGCGAATTCCCACAGGGTGAAATTCGAGGAAGCCATGGAGGACGATTTCAACACGGCAGATGCAATAACTGCCATTTTTGAACTTGTAAGGCTTGCCAATACAAGCTGCAGCGAAGATAGCAGCTCATCCTTTATAAGGGCTGTTCTCGATTTAATAACAAAGCTTTCCGACATACTGGGACTTAAGGTTCGCACGGAGGAAGAGATGGTTGATGCGGATATAGAGAAGCTTATTAATGAAAGGCAGGAGGCAAGAAAGAGCAGGAATTTTGCCAGGGCTGACGAGATAAGGGAGCTTCTCCTTAAGAAGGGCATCCTCCTTGAGGATACCAGGGAAGGAGTAAGATGGAAAAGAGTATAAGCAATACCTCGAACTGCACCTCCGATGCTGTGGATTTGGCTATGCAGATCAGAAAGGCCTGGGAATTGCCGGATACGGATATTAAGACCTATTCGCCGCTGACACTGGCTTATATAGGTGACGCCGTTTATGATCTGCTTATCAGGACATATGTTGTAGAAACAGGCAATGCTCCTGCAAACAAGCTGCACAAAAGTACAATAAAGCTTGTCAGCGCCTCAGCTCAGGCTGAGCTTTACCACAGGATTGAGGATATGCTTACCGAAGAGGAGATTGCGATTTTCAAGCGGGGGAGAAATGCCAAGTCCTTTTCCTCTGCCAAGAATGCAAGCATACAGGATTACCGGATAGCAACCGGGCTTGAGGCGCTTATAGGATATCTTTATCTTAAGGGCAGGACTGAGCGCCTGATGGAGCTGTTAAAGCCGTTGAATGATTAGGAGTGGTAATTATTTCTTAAAGTTTCTGACATGCTTTTGCCTTATTGGATTGGTAATATGATGCCAGGATGTGAAACACTGGCAAGGGTAATAAATCTTTCATAGCTGTTGCACATACCCGCATATATCAGTGTGGATATGGCAGCAGCTATTATCTTATAAGTATTTAAATGTTGCAGGACTTAAACTTAATGGCAGGAATTATCACCTTGCGTAATCACCTGCCGGGACAGACTTAAGCAGAAGTATTGGAGGCAGAATAACATGACAAAAAAGAATAATAGAGGAAGCCATTACATACTAAATAGATTACGTTCTTTAATTACCGGAGCGGTTATGACAGTTGCGGTTACATTACTTGCTGCTCTTATATTAGCGTACGGTTCAGACAAGGGTTCTTTAATGCATGCCGAAGCGGCAGGGAAGAAGGAAACGGTTGATATTCGTATAATCGGCACTACCGACCTGCACGGGCAGCTAAACAGCAAGGATTATGAACAGGGTGTAGACTATAATTTCGGCGGCCTGGCCAGGGTTATTGATCTTATTAAGAAAATCAGGGCCGAGGTGCCGGATGAGAATTCTGTAACACTGGATGCAGGCGACACATTATTTGATTATACTACCGAATACATATTCTCAGAAAGCCAGGAGGCTGTCCAGCCGATATACCAGGCAATGGCCATGGTAGGCTATGATGCAATCACCCTGGGAAACCATGATTTTGACTACGGATATGACTATATTCTAAGGCAGCTTTATGGCTCGGGACTTAAGGGCATCACGGTTGTATCAAATGTACAGGATTCCAAGACAGGGGATTATCCATTTCTTGAGAACATGCTTATAACGAGAAATGTGAAAACCTCCCTGGGCAATGAGACGGAGGTTAAGATAGGTATCGTCGGGCAGACCATACCTACACTTACAAGCAAGACTCACAGCTATGCCGGCATATTAAAGACTCAGGATATGGTGGCAAATGCAAGAGAACAGGCAAGAAAGCTTAAGGATATGGGCGCCGATATTATTATAGCCCTGTCCCATACCGGAATCGGACCTGAAAATCCGGAGCTTAATTTTAAGAATGTGGCCTATGCCCTGACGAAGATACCCGAGATAGATGTAGTGGTATGCGGGCACGAGCACAATCTTTTTCCGACGGAGGATATGACATCTCCTTATTATAAACTGCCCAATGTTGACAAAGAAACATATCTGATGAACGGTAAAAATGTTGTAATGGCAGGCAGCAGAGGTGAAGCCGTAGGTGTTGTGGATCTTACCCTTGAGATGGCCGGTGATGAATTCATTATAACGAACCGTCACTCCGAATTAAGGAAGGTTACACCCGGCAGCACCGTTGAAGATAAGCTGCTGGCTTCCTTTTACGGACAATGGGAGGAAGAACTCTTAAATTACTCAACTGACGTCATCGGCAAGCTTGAGGAAAATGAGGTTATTCAGAATTACTACGGATTGCTTGGAGATAACAGGGCAATACAGGTTCTTAACGACTCTAAGATACAGTACGCATTGAATTACATACATACATCCGGCAGCAAATACAAGAACTATCCGGTTATAGCTGCTTCCAGCTACATAAGCTTCGGAGCCAGGAGCATTAATGATTATATAAGTATAAGGGATGAAATAACTGAGTCAGATTTATCGGTTTTGCAGCCCTATAATAACTATTTATACATATATACCATTACCGGCAAACAGCTCAGGGAATGGCTGGAGTGGTCCGCAAGCGCTTATGAATCATATTATTTCAACAGTGAATGGGAGGATGAGGCCATATCCCGGCTGATGGCAAAGCATAAGATAAAATATCTTGTACGTGAAGAATGGATGAAGGACTGGAGCAGCTTTTACATATTTGACGGAATTGACTATATCATTAATCCCATAGCCCAGCCAAGATATGATATTTCAGGCAACAGGATCAACGATACATCAAGGATACAGAGCATTACCCATAACGGTGTCGAAGTAAGCGACGATATGGAGTTTTTGCTTGTGACTGATAAAATAACCAAGCCGGTGGATGCAAACCAGGGAATTGAAAAGCAGGTGGTACTGAATGGTTTCACAAGAAGCCAGTCGGTGCTTGGCAAATATATTGAACAGTTATCCAAAAACGGAGAAATTATTATCCCGGTTGACAACAATTGGAGAGTCACATTTCCGGAAGGGTATCAATTTATGATAAGAGCTCCGTATTATGCGGATCAGCTCATAAGAAAAACAAGGTGGTTCAGGAGCTTTCTGGCTAAGGAAGGAGAGTACGGATATTACCTGGCTCAATATCCTGTTGAAAATGGCGATGACAGGCCTCCCAAGATAGTTGCGGCACCGCTGGTAACCCATGCAACCTCAAAGCAATTTAACGTTGCCGTACAGGTCGCGGACAGCTCAATGCTCAAGGAGATCTGGATAATAGATGGTATTATTAATGCCGATTACACCGGTTGGAACACCGCAAGACAAATACTGAACGGTTCATTTACGGTATGGGAAAACGGAATATATTCTATATATGCGGAGGATGTCTTAGGGAATAAATCAGTTATAAGGATAACTATTGACAATTTTGATCCCAACCTGCTATCAAAGCCTCAGGTTGACACATATACCAACAGGAAAACCAAAATTAGCGGTACAGCCGAGCCGGGCACGACAATTGTATTTGAGGCGTATACAGGCACATATGAAAGCAAGGTGGATATAACGGGGAAATTCTCATATCCTTTACCCGCACAGCCATCGGACACCCTGATAGATGTTTATATAAAGGATGAGATTAAGGGTCTGAAGAGTGAGCACAATACCATCCGTGTTAAAAGGACGGGTCCTAATCAGCCCTCTGTAAATCCTGTTTATAACAATGCCGGCTTTATAAACGGGAGCACTAATGATTCCGATGCAATTATAATTGCCGTAATAGACGATAAGGTATATGTACCTGAAAATGACGGCAGGAAGCTGTATGAAGCAAATACGGAGATATACGACAAAAAGCTTAAGATTGTTGAGACCTATGCTTTTGTAAGCAATAATTATTTCCTAATGGCCATTCCGCCCCAGGAAGCAGGGAAAGCCATAACTGTCTATAATATCGATCATATGTCAAGAAACAGCAGAAGCATGGTAGTTACGACAGAAGAGGTGGCTCCGAATGCGCCCGTGGTGTATGAGGTCTGCAATATTGAAAAATCGCTTTCAGGCTATGTTCCGGGGACAAATGGCAGGATATATGATATAATGCTTACAATAGGGAATAAGACATATACGGCAAAAAGTGATAAGAACGGCAAGTTTTCATTCCGGTTTAACGACCAGCTTCATGCAGGGCAGATACTTACTGTTACGGCATCCGATACCTTAAACGGAGCAGTAAGGAAAAGCTATGCTGTACAGACGGTGGTTAAAGACATCGAGAGCTTAATACGGATAGGCTCCGACAACCTGACCTTAAACAGGGTGACATCAAGAACCAGTATAATATCCGGAAATTATCAGGATGGCGGTGAGGTGTATCTGGCAATTGCTTCAGGCCGTGGTGAAGAATTCACCAACAGCCTGTATCTTCTAAAAACCGATGAGCGCAACAGATTTAAGCTCACACTGGAAAGCAAGCTGGAGCCGGGAACTTACATATATGTGATGACCAGATTTACAGACGGCAGGATACTTCAGGCCAACCTTGGAATAGTCCTGCCGGGAAGACCTGATATGCCAAAGCTGGTTAGGGAAATCACAAATACGGATAAGCTGGTTGAGGTTCTGGCTGAAAAGGACTGTGAAATCACGCTGAAGATCGGATCTAAAAAATACACTGCAACGGAATACAGGTATGATGATACAACAGGTAATTATATATATTCCCTTACAATAGACAGGGATGTCTCGGGAATTGCTGTGACGGTGACGGCGGCAAATGTCTCAGGAGTAAGTGATGCCTATAAAACCGAGCTGGTAAAGGCTGCTCCCGATGCCCCCGCGGTTAATCCTGTCAAGGCAGGGGATAGGACGGTAACAGGTACCATTGAATTATATGAAACGCCGGTACAGTTTATTTCAGACAGCATTAAAACAGAAGAAAAAAGAGAATCAGAAGACAAAAATGAATTAAAGGACAGCAATAAAAAGGACAATACAGTAACCGATACACCTTCGGCTGCTTCGCTTGCCGAACAAAGAGGCGTCAGGATTTATGCCCAGGTTGATTCCAAAACCTATGAAGGTATTATATATGATAACGGATATTTCAGCATCAAGGTCCCTGCACTCTCTGAGGGAACAACGATTAAGGTATGGGGAACCAACAGGGCAGGCAGGGGGCCTCTGACAAAGGTAAAGGCTGCACCGGAGCAGCAGTAAATAAGCGGAACCGTATACATAAGGCAATCGTCTAATGTATGAAAGGGGCCGAAGCATATTTCACCGCTCGGCATAATACAGGATTTTATTAAATAGGGGGAAGGATTATGAGAAAATCGAGATATGCAGCAGCCTTGATAATTGCTGTCCTGTGTATGGCAACACTGGCGGCATGCTCGGCCAAGAATGATGAATCAGCAGCATACGATTATGCCTACAAAACATCAAGCATTGAAGCCGGTTATGATTATGATACGAAGGACTCGGACAATGGCAGCAGTTCAGCGCCGCAGTATACCGGCAATTCAGTTGCATTGGCTTCAACCGTAAGAAACACAATGACCGATATGGAAAAGATAATACGTAATATAAGCATGAATATTGAGACCAAGGAGTTTGATAAGCTTGTCGGGATTATTGAGGATGAGATAGCTAATCTTGAGGGTTATGTGGAGATATCCAATATCACCGGCAGAAGGTATTCAAACAATGATTCGCTTCGCAGGGGCAATATTATTGCCAGAATACCGAAAGACAAGGCGGATTTATTCATAGACACCATTTACGACAATGCCAATGTGATAAATAAGAGTGAAAGTATTAAAAATATATCCCTTGAGTATTATGACATCGAAAGTCATAAAAAGGCTCTTGAGATCGAGCAGGAAAGACTTTTTGAGCTGCTGGAGAAGACCGACACTGTTGAAGAGATTATTTCTCTGGAAAGCAGGCTGAGCAGCATCCGCTATGAGCTGTCCCAGTATGAAACCCAGCTTAGGACCTATGACAACAAGGTGGATTATTCCACAATAGCACTGGAAATTGAAGAGGTTGAGAGGATGTCCCCTGCTGCAGAGGAAAAGGTTACCGTATGGAAGAGAATCAGTACAGGCTTCAGCAATACCATGTACAGACTGGGCAAAGGCTTTCAAAACTTTTTCATATGGTTTGTGATTAACCTGCCCTATCTGCTGATATTAGGAGCTGTAACTACCGCTGCGATTATTGTCACACACAGGTATATAGTAAAGATGAACAGAAAAAAGAATAATAAGAATGTATCAGGTAAATTGGATGCATCAAATAAATTTGATGAAACAGATAAATAAGATACACCGGATAAGAATGATGTATCAGGCAAATATAAGACATCATATAAACTTTATTATTCGGATAAACCGTATGTGTCCGATAAAATCACAGACTTATGCTGCTCCATTTTCCGCTTGAGAAGCGGGTAAAGCTTGACAGCAGGCGAAATCCCTGGTCCAATAGAAGCGCAACCCATGCCCCGTACAGCCCAAGGCCGGCAGGGAAGCATAAAAGCCATGTCAGCAAAGGCCTTATTATTGCCACGCTGATAAGGGAAGTAACTGCAACGTAAGCGGTATCACCCGCTCCTCTTAAGCACCCTGACATTACAACCTGAGAAGTCTGCATATGGGTCCCAAGGGCTGCAAGTATCATAACATTTGCGCCGAGGGCTATTATGTCAACATCATTTGTGAACAGGGAAACCAGCAGGCTTCTTCCGAAAAGGAACACAAAGAATATAATCGTGGATACCAATAATGCAAGACGCTGGCCGATTTTTCCATATACTATGGATAAATCCGGCCTTTTTGCGCCAAGGTTTTGTCCTACCAGCGCAGAAGCAGCTATTGACAATCCGTCACCGAAGGCAAATGAGATTGTCAGGATATTCATGCATATCAAGTGAGCCTCGTAATCAGTGGTTCCAAGCCTTGCTATGATTGCAGCATAAGCAAAAAAGCCTATTCTTAAGAATACCTGCTCCACAAAAGCACTTCCGCTGACCTTGGTGATAGGAGCAAGCTCCTTCTTCCTTATTGACCAGCCTGCCTTTTGATATATGCTCAGATATCTGTTATGTCTTAAAAGGGAACCTATTGATATCATACAGGCTGTAAAGGCTCCCATTGCTGTTGCAATTGCCGCACCCTTAACGCCAAGTCTCGGAAATATACCTATGCCGTTAATTAAGAAATAGTTGAATATTATGTTGACAATGTTACTTATTACATTAGTCCACATGGAGATCATGGTCTTGCCGCAGCCTCTTTGAGCTGCATTTATGGTAAGATTCAAGGATTGGAAGGGTATACTGAACATTACTACCCTGAAATAATCCATTGCATCGGACATATAGCTATCTTCCGCACCGGCAAATGTAAGTATGGGGTTGGCGAAGATATAGCCTAAAACCGACATAAGCAATGAGATAAAGAACGACAGAAGTATGCCCGTACGCAGTATCCGGTTAGCCCCGGCCCTGTCGGATTGTCCCTTTCTCCTTGCAGCTACTGCTGTTATACCTGTATTCAATGAGAAAATCATGGCAAGAAGGATGAATTTGGGTTGGTTTGTTATTCCGACGGCAGCTATTGCACCTTTTCCAACGGTACCCACCATCATGGTATCCACCGAACCAACCAGACTTACAAGAAATGCTTCAAGGGCGGATGGCCATGCCATTTTGAAGAAAGCCATATATGCATCCTGGGATAATGGCAGATCTCCCTTTAGCTGCCCGGGCTTAAGCATGGTTTTTACCGACAAGAAATTTGGCATATGTAGACTCTCTCCTTAGTATTCCCGTAATGTGTGTCTTCTCTTATACATTCCTTGCAAAATGAGTTGCTATATTATTGAGATTATAGCACTTTTTATTCTTTAATCAATGTTATTAATTTCTATTTTGAATATATCCTCCTTATTTCACACAGACTAAGCCATAAAGTATGGAACGCTTTATAGGTTCCAAAACTTGAAATATGCAAACACATCGCATATTATTGAAGGTAAAATCATTGCATGCAATGTTGTCAAGTATAATATTTGCCTAAGCAGTTAAACAGTGGTAAAATTATCATACACTGGATAATAGGACTTAATAATGAAGGAGGAATAAAATGAGTATACCGACACCGCATATTGAGGCAGGAACAGGTGATATAGCAAAAACAGTATTAATGCCCGGTGATCCGCTGAGGGCTCAGTTTATAGCGGATAATTACCTTGAGGACGTGGTTTGCTTTAATAAGGTAAGGAATATGCTTGGATTTACGGGCACCTATAAGGACAAGAAGGTGTCGGTTATGGGCAGCGGAATGGGAATGCCTTCAATCGGCATTTATTCCTATGAGCTTTATAACTTTTACAATGTTGAAAGTATTATCAGAATCGGCTCTGCAGGCGGTATTGCCGATGATGTTAAGCTGAGGGATATTGTGATAGCAATGGGTGCATCCACAAGCTCCAGCTTTGCCTCTCAATACAAGCTGCCCGGAACCTTTGCTCCGATTGCGGATTTCGGCCTGCTCAGGAAAGCGGTTGAAACTGCAGAGAGGATGGGTATAAAGGTTTTAGTAGGAAATGTAATTTCAACAGATATCTTTTACAATGACGACATGGAAACCAATTCACTGTGGAAGAAGATGAATATAATTGCCGTGGAGATGGAAGCCGCTGCACTTTATATGAATGCCGCAAGGGCGGGCAAGAAGGCATTGAGCTTACTGACTATATCGGATCATATATTTACAGGTGAAGAGCTTTCTGCGGAGGACAGGCAGAAAACCTTCCGTGAGATGATAGAGATTGCACTTGAGATAGCTTGATTAAGCTGATTTAAGATAATATTTGCTTTATTAAGGAAGGCGATAGGCATGGATAAGAGTGAAATACTTTCCAAAGTTGACCATACCCTTTTGGCACAGACAGCCGTATGGGAAGAAATTAAGCAGATATGTGACGATGCCATTTATTATGGGACCGCATCGGTGTGCATCCCGCCCTCGTATGTAAGGAGGGCTAAGGAATATACAGGGGACAGAATGGCTGTATGCACGGTTATTGGATTTCCTAACGGTTACAATACAACCGAAGTCAAGATATATGAAACAAAGGA
>DCTS01000023.1:0-2579 GCA_002329645.1 Lachnoclostridium sp. UBA1434
ATGAAGCTGCCGGACGCTTACTTCTCCGCAGGTCAGGGTTTCCGTACTTCCGTCCGAATATTTAACAATCAGCCCGGCCTTATCATCGATGCCAATGGCCCCAGCAGGTATTCTATCATTACCCCTAAGGACAAGTATTTCCTTGCCAATCAGGAAGGAGCGTCTTCTGTATTCCTCAAGCCACTGCTTATCTGTCAGGGAACTCATGCATTCTGACATATTGTTAAGTATTTCGGCTGCCAGGGCAGAGCATACAGGTCTGTCGGAGGGCCTTTCATCCAATACCGGGCCGGCAATATTGTTTAGCCCGTCAGGAAAATCCCTGGTGGTAACATTGACGCCAATACCTACAACGGCATATTCCAGGCGTCCGCTTTCAAAGTTTATTGAAGCCTCTGTCAGTATTCCGCATACCTTCTTGTCATTAACAAAGATATCATTGACCCATTTTATATCTGCGCGTACATTTGCAATGCTTACGATAGCCCGTGCGGCTGCAACGGCAGAGCAGGTTGTAATCAACAGAGAATCCTGGGGTATAAGGTCAGGTCTGAGAATAATGCTAAGATAAACTCCTGTGCCGGAGGGAGAGTAGAAGCTTCGTCCCAGACGACCCCTGCCGGCAGTCTGTTCGGAGGCTATTACAGCCGTTCCGTGTGCAGCTCCCTCCAGTGCCAGAGCCTTTGCAATAGTGTTGGTGGAAGTTACGCAGCCTCGCACATCAAGGAAGAAGTCCTTAGCGCCCCCCTTAAGCAGCGGACGGATGCTTTCGGCTGAAAGGATATCACTGTCCGGCCGCAGAAGATATCCCCTGTTGGTAGCCGCATCAATTAGATAACCGTCATTTTTCAATGACTTCACAGCCTTCCATATGGCGCTTCTCGTAACATTAAGCTTGCCTGCCAGATATGAGCCGCTGACGCTTTGACCTCTGTTTTCTTCTAACTCCTTCAATATGCTTTGCTTTATATTCATTTAAATAATTCCTTTCTAACAATAATTCCTTTCTAACAATACTTCCTTTCTAACAATACTTCCATAATAATCTTTTAAATAATCCATTGATAATAATCCATTACACATGCAGATTATATGTTGAGTAAATATTTTATGTGCTNNCCTGTGCTTCTAGTTTAATAAAGCTTAGATTATTGTGCAACTGAACTCATTATAACAGGAAGATTTTAATTGTCAACTAAAATTATAATACAGGTTGACAAAATATAAGATGCCCTCAAAGCTTAACTTTGTGGGCACCTTATGATTATGATTTGTGAATTTTAGTTTACATAAATATATTATGTGTAATTTCTTCGATATTAAATATTATCAGTCAGCCTGAACATCAATATTAGCATTATAAAATTCTTCTATAAGCCGGTCAAGATAGGAGGGGTCGGCTCCGTTGAATTCCTTAAGGAGCTGTTCCTTTATTGTTTCGGTCTTGTAGATGTAATTAAGCTCCTCCGATTTGGATTCGTCATTGAGTGATGCCAGGTATTCTTCAGTAACATTATCCTTAAGCCATTTGTTAATTTGNNTCGGTAAGCAGGTTTTCCTCCTCTAATTCCTTAAGCATCCTTTTAGCCTTCACATTAGTGGAAAGTCCGACATATATGAAGAAGAGGAACAGTGCGCTCATTACGGTAAAGGGAAGCCAGCCGCTAAAGATTGTGAGTACTCCGGCGATATTAAGGAATACGAATATCAACCCAAGTATACCGATTATAGTGAATACTGCTACGGTAGAGGTATATTCCCTGTACTTTTCCGATTTCATTACATAGACGCCGGAATCGCGCCTGTAACGGGATGTAACCGGAATATCTTCATCTTCCAGGTCATCGACTATAGTCCCTTCCGGGTCAGACAGTATTTCATCACTTTCCAATAACCCATCTTCAGACTCGGGTGCTGATTCGTCACTGTCGGAGTGGGTGACTGTCTTATCTGCGGAATCTTCAGTGAATTCTTCATCAGAGGATCCTTCAGTGCTATCATCACCTGTACCGTCAGGTACTGCAGGACCTTCTTCATCGGAAGAACCATCAAGGGTCTTCTCAGCAGCGGGGCTTTCGGAGATTTCACCATCAACAGAAGCCTCAGGGGTTTCATCACCGGCGGTCCCGGCAGGAGAAACTTCAACTGCAGTAGCCTCAGAGATATCCTCACCTGCAGGTGCTTCAGTGATTTTCAACTCCTTCTCTGCCCTTTCTCTTTCTACAAAATAGAAGGCCTGATACAGCTTCTTTGCCTGCTTTTGTTTTTCTTCAGGGATGGAGAGGACATATGCATCCTGTTCCTCGCTGTAGTTTATTTTAGATTTAACACCCGAATACTCGAAATACTCCTTAAGCTTATCGGCTATATGCTTGTGTTCGCTCATAAAGAATGATATATAGCCTGTTTCTTCGGCAAGCTCATCAACAAGTGTCGTGTTGCAGTCAGCACATACGGTAATACCTTCCTTGTATTCAACGTTGCATTTTGGACACCAGGGCATAGACTCAACTCCATTCTTATATATTTTATACTATACAAAGCCAATAAAAGATATAAAAGCCATAAAAGCCATAAAA
>DCTS01000023.1:2647-2930 GCA_002329645.1 Lachnoclostridium sp. UBA1434
ATATAAAGCTATATAAAGCTATATGAAGCTATATGAAGCTATATTATGCTTTATATAGCATAACCAGTATTATTCAGGCATGTACCTGTGGTAGGACTTCTTGCCTTTTCTTATAAGCAGGGCATTATCGGAATTAAAATCTTTATCGGTAAATACTCTGTCAAACTCCTCAACCTTTACACCGTTGACGGTGACTCCTCCCTGCTGGATGGTGCGTCTTGCATCGGAGCGGGAGGCGGCAAGCCTGGCATCGCACAGGAGAGTGACCAGATCGATGCCTTCT
>DCTS01000023.1:2949-3125 GCA_002329645.1 Lachnoclostridium sp. UBA1434
GCCTCGTCTTCACCATGGACAATCTTTGTAATCTCATATGCCAGCACTTCCTTGGCATAATTGATCTCGGAATCCTTAAGGGCTCCAAGCCTTCTGACCTCATCCATGGGCAGGAAGGTAAGAAGTCCGAGACATTCCTCAACCTTAACATCCTCAATATTTCTCCAATATTGATA
>DCTS01000018.1:0-1804 GCA_002329645.1 Lachnoclostridium sp. UBA1434
TCGATAAACTGTGTGAAGCCCTCGACTGCCAACCCGGTGATATTTTGGAATACAGAAAATAGTGTGACAAGATGTAATAGGTCTATTTTACTTTTACGCAGGATAATGATATTGATATGAAAAGGAGCTGTTTCATAATAAAGAAACAGCTCCTTTAAGATAAACCTTATTTTGCAAATACCATATGATCAATCCAGGCTGTTTTGGGCTTGGACCATAACCACTGATTTGTTGAGGAACTATCAAAATAGAAAATCGCACCGTTGCTGGGATCGCCGCCGAACATAGCAATCCAGGCAGCTTTTTTAGAGGCATCGGAGGGAGTATTGTTTATCATTCCATTCTTCACAGGCGTAAACTGGTAATACTCGCCGAATTTTTGATTGATTACTCCGGTTATTGTAGAAGCCCAATCACCGCTCTGAACACGGTTTACCACGACTGCTCCGACTGCTACTTTGGCCTTCATCGATTCACCGGAGGCCTCAGCTTCGATAAGCCTGGCTAATAAATCGACTTCACCGCTACTGTAAGGTATAACGTGATCAGAATTTTCTGATGGCTTCACACCGGGGAGGATTAGCTTTTCACCGGGTACTATGAGATCTCCTGTTTTGCCATTGGCTTTTTTAAGTGCTGACACAGACAAGCCATACGCGACAGCTATTTTATACAGTGAGTCGCCGCTTTTTACTTTATACATATGTGCAGGAACATAGATCACTTCGCCCGGTATGAGATTTTTCTCATTGACGTTATTTGAGTATTGCAAATATGTTACGCTGGTGTTAAATAGTTTACTGAGTGAGTAGAGGGTATCCTTCGGTGCTATTGTATAGTTGGCAGCCCTTGCTGCGGCTGCAGGAAAGGTGAAAAGAAAACATAGTGTCAATATCAATATCTTCTTTAATAGTCTCATAGAAATCTCCTTTTTTAGTTATGAAATGGATCAAAATCTATTACGCCACCCCTATTTTACCTGCCAATGAGAGTTAGTTCCATATAAGCTTTCTGGGAATGGAGACAAAATCAGATAGTATAGAGAAATATTGCATCCAGGGGGTATATGGCCACCACCAAGGTCTATAGAGCATTTTAGGAACTGCACTTTTTAACTGTCACTTTTTACCCAATTGTTGTTATATTCGACAAAACATGTTAAAATAAATTATGAAATTAATGGCATGTGCCTGGTGACCGGGTTTTTCCTTGTTATTGCAGGATGACATAGGGACAGGTGTGACAAGGGGACGGAGTGTGTCAAGGGGACGGAGTTGCTGACACACAAGTAAGTACCATGTGTGTCAGCAACTCCGTCCCCTTGACACACCACACCTTGACACACCATATCTTGAGAGGAGGTTCTATATGTTCAGTAAGAAACATTATAGAAATATAGTTTTAGCTTCAGCAATAGTGCTAACAGCATTATTTACAATGACTTTATTGAGATCTCAGGCATATGCCGCGACCAAAATATCCCTTAATAAAAAATCCGTTACTATATATGTGGGGGGCGATACAGAGACTCTGAAACTAAACGGTGCAACCAAGAAGGTAAGCTGGACATCAAGCAATAAAAACATTGTTACTGTCAGTCCGGAGGGAAAGCTTACTGCCATAAAAGCAGGAACGGCAACAATTACGGCGGTACATAATAATATAAAATATACCTGTAAGGTAACGGTAAAGAATATTAAAATAACTCTCAATATTACTTCGGGTATTTTATCGGAGGGTGAGACCTATCAGTTAATTCCTAAGGGCGCGAAAGCAGCTGATATTAAGTGGAGTTCATCGGATA
>DCTS01000018.1:1820-7185 GCA_002329645.1 Lachnoclostridium sp. UBA1434
GCATATGGCAATAGTAAAGCGACATGTAAAATCGATGTTGTCAATTTTGACTTCAATGCGTATGGCAAGACATTTGAACCGGGAGAATACTATAAGCTTACAGTAACGCCGCGGGGGAAGAAGGTTTCCTATACCTGGGAAAGCAGCGATACTGCCAAGGCAACCGTCGATAATTCCGGAAATGTATATGCCGTACCCGGCGAAGGCGGAGAAGCAGAAATCCGCATAGCATTTAAAACTTTGAACGGTACAAGCTATAAGAGCACAACGGTAAATGTTCTGCCATTTTCATCATTATACTCATATAGAAATATAAAGAACAATCGTTATAAAACAGCAGCCGGAACAGTTACAAATTCATTTACAGATGGTATGGATGCAGACATATCTTTATTGGATGCCGACTTTGATAAATGCAGCAGCGATTATTACGAGCATGTGGGCGGCATGGCTTATGTAAGAAAGGATGGATTCGACTATTACTTTGTTTCGGATACCTGGAATAACAGGGTTGTTGTATTCAGAGTAAATGAAAATGAAACCTGGAACGGTCCGTCTGTTTCTTCAAAAATATACTGCGTATTGGGGCAGAAGAACACCACATCGAGAAAAGCGGGAAGCTCCCTTGGCAGTATGAACTGGCCTGTAGGAGTAACGGCAGCCGTTGCAGGCGACAAAATAAAGGTTTATGTGGCTGATGCTAAGAATAACAGAATTTTAGTGTGGGAGGATTTACCCAAGGCAAAACAGCATGGTGTGCCTGCTGATTTTTCTATAATGCAAAAATACGACGCATCCAAAATAAATTATGAAAATAACAATACCACACTAATAAACGAAAGTACTGCAGCCGTTGCATGGCCCTGGGGACTGTGGACCGACGGGAAACGTCTGATTTGTACATCAACTCAGGATGGATATGTCTTAATATGGGACGATGAGCTTCCGACAATTACAGATAAGTATCCGGATAAGATTATATATACAAGCGGAACTCCGAGAAATATCATTTGTAAAGGCAACTATTTGCTGCTGGGAGATCATAATATTCAAACAAAGGATGGAAGAATGTTAGCAGCAACAAGAGTCTTTAAAGATATTTCAAAGCTAAAATATATATCAATATATAATAAAGAAGATTCACGGGAAAAACTGTTTGATTACTGCCGATATGAGTATGACTTTGTTTATACGGATAATAATTCCGGACAACCCTCGGGAATATTCCTGACGAATCCTTTGAAAACCGAGGATGGAAGTATATTGAAGGAAGGTACCTTGCTGTTGCATGAGGCAGGAGCAATAAGCGTTTGGAAGGACGGAACAATTGATAATGAAAATGACAGACCGGATTATTATATTGGCGGCGGATCAGTTGATGATGACAGGATTCACTATTTTATAGGTGGAGATTCCTCGCCAATTATACAGGATATGAATGGAAATATATATACAAGCGGTATGAATACAGGCAAAATTGAAGGATTTAAAGCCGGAACTTTCCCGGGTGAGCCGTCAGATGTTGATTATAACAGTGAAGAAATAAAAAGATTAGGCGGCGATGTAGTAATATATAATGGAGCTTACTATTGGAACAGAAGAGATATTGGCGTAATCGAGAAGCATTGTATTCAACTCCCCAACATATGTATAGGTGCGAAATCCGTAGATGAAGAAGTCTATGATACACTATTCCATTATCAAAACTGTGAGTTGGATTCTAACGGGAGATACTTAGTTGCCTTGAGTGATTATCATCAGCAAATATATCTGTGGAAGGATATTCCGGATGAAAGCAGCGCAAAACCGGATGTGATTTATACCTTTAAATATTCCGTAGAGGATATTACAATGTTTGAAAACAACGGTAAAACCGGATTGCTGGTTGTCGGGAGACAGTCTTTATATTGCTGGAATGATATTGAAGATGCATTCAGCAATAAAGTGCCGGACAATTATCTATATCAAGCTATCGGAACAGTAAAAGCGGAATTTATCACCAGTATAGATTATTGTGACGGATACTTCTATATGATAGATGGCAGTAAATTGTATTGCTTTAAAGGAATCCCCGGTAAAACAACTGCACCTGCTGCCTCAATGGAGCTGCCTTTTAATGATGGTAATATCCATGTGACGAAATGCAATGACGGCAAAACATATATCGGTCTGGGAGCAACACAGGATAAAGCTTATATTATAAATGCCGCAGATTTTATGGCCGGAAATGGCAACAAATACAAAATGACTATTGAAGGAGCCTGGCAAAGGACAATCAGAAGCCGTAAAAATGGTATAGATACAGTTGAAGAAGTCTTTAGGTCCTTTAATGGCGCTTCAGAAGTGTTTATTACAGAGACGGGTCAGGTAATTGTCAGCGATACAGGATTTTGCAGAGTCATTATATGGGATTCAATTGAAGATGCATTATCAGAGGTATCTAAAAGAACCAGGATGTCTTCTGCTATCCTGGGATTGGGAAGTAACCATTATTCATTTTTTGATGTGAGGGATGCCGATGCATCCAATTCGGAGTTTGAATTGGGATATGACGTAATAGGAGTAGAATCCAGAAATACACTCTTTGCTCCAAAATTCATTGATTATGATGGCAAATATCTCTGGGTAGGCAATTTTAAATTTGCAGGAGGGATAAAAAGGTTTTCCGGATTGCTAAAGTAGTATGACAGGGGTGAGACAGGGGGACGGGTGAGACAGGGGTGTGACAGGGGGACGGAGTTGTTNNCCCTGTCACACCCCTGTCTCACCACCAACCAGACCTTGTGTAAATTAATAGAAAGTGATAAAGTATTTGTAAGAGATTTGAAATATAAAACACCGGCTCTGGATTCCTATATGTTTTATATTACTTTATACTGCCGGATGCTGATATTATGTATCTAAAAGCTTATGTACGATAGCAGGGAGGTTTGAGTTATAATTATGTGGAGATGTCCAAAATGCAATCGTGAATTCAAAAATGAAAACCAGAATCATTATTGTGGTGAAGCTTCAAAAGCGGTTGATTCATATATTGAAGCGCAGCCCGTAAATATCAGGCCGATTTTAAATCAGATTCGGGATACTCTTCGTATAACCCTTCCGGATACGGAAGAACGTATCTCCTGGAGCATGCCAACTTATCGAGGTAAGTATAATATAATACATTTTGCAGCACACAAAAATCATATTGGCCTGTATCCCGGTGAAAAGGCCGTTGAGCATTTTGCTGACCGTTTGTCCGGATATAAGACAAGCAAGGGAGCGATACAGTTACCGTACGATAAACCGCTTCCGCTTGAATTAATTGCGGAGATTGCAATATGGTGTTATGATACCGGGAATCATCCTTGATTGGAGGGCGCAGCATGCCAAAAACCCGCAAAGTGCTGAATAATTGGAATGCACCGTATATTCAGTCAATGATGAGGCTTATAGAGACGCAGAGCAAGACAACACTTGCCAACTGGGCAGTTGATTACTCGGAGCAGGTTTTATTGCCGTTATGGAGAAAGTATTATCCTGATGACTTTCGCCCGCAAAATGCTATTAGCGNNTATCCGGTGCAGTAAAACTGCCGCAGGCGAAAGCAGCTATACTTGAATGCCATGCGGCTGCGCGTGAATCCGAGGGAAATTCCGTTGCACAGGCAGCCGCCAGAGCGATAGGCCAGAGTGCTTCAACAATACACTCGGCAAGGCACTGTATCGGACTTGCTTTTTATGGAGCCTTAGCAATTGCATACGATGCATTGGGGATAGATACAGAATGGGAACAAATCGAGAAGTATGCAGCAGCAGAGTGCGGGCGTATG
The DNA here is from genome assembly GCA_002329645.1 of Lachnoclostridium sp. UBA1434. GTDB lineage: Bacteria > Bacillota > Clostridia > Lachnospirales > Lachnospiraceae > Mobilitalea. Next base: position 5,635 of record DCTS01000018.1, read on the forward strand.
GAAGCCGCTTTGCGTGCCGTCGCAGTGAAGGATGAGCCGAACCCTGTGAAGATAAACCGGAAATACATTTAAGTAAAAAATATTNNATTTAAGTAATAAATATAGAACAACCGCATTTAAGTAATAAATAAAGAACAAACCGTATTTAAGTAATAAATATAGAACAACCGCATTTAAGTAATAAATATAGAACAAACCGTATCTTAAGTGATAAAATAGCATCAAGTTAGTTAATAACAGCAGTAATGCACTTTATGGAGGAGTTAAGTGGTTACACAATATCTTAATGGATTCGAGGTAAAACTACGGGAACCATATGATTTAAGCTTCATTAATAAATATGGCACAGTGTTCCGGGTATTTGACAAGCAACCGTCCGGAAACCTGTGCTTTGGGGTAGAGAAAGCAGGCAGACGGTATTTTCTTAAATTTGCGGGAGCAGAGACGATTAACAAGCATGAGTTCATTAACGTTGAAGATTCTATTGCAATCCTTAAGCATACTGTCCCTAAGTACAACGACTTGAGACACCCGCTGTTGATTAATTTGGTCGACGCAGAGGACATAGGCGGCGGATTTATTACTGTTTTTGATTGGTTTGACGGAGAAAGCTGCGGATATCTTCAACCTGAAATGTATGAGAAATTTAGGGCGCTTCCTGTAAGTGAAATACAACGTGTTTATGAAGGTATTGTAGAATTTCATTCTCATGTGGCTGAGAGAGGGTATGTTGCTATTGATTTTAATGACCAGAGCACACTTTATAATTTTGATAATGGCGATTTTAAAATCTGTGATATAGATTTCTATGTGAAAGAAAGCTATATCAGCGGGACAGGCCATACAATCGGTGAGCCTGCAATTATGTCGCCCGAGGAATTCAGGATCTCCGGACTGGTCGATGAAATCAGCAACGTGTATACAATGGGAGCGACAGCGTTCATTTTCTTTGCAGATGAACAACAGACAAAAGAAAAATGGAGATTGAGCAGCGAATTATATGAAGTGGCAAAAAAAGCGGTAAGTATAAAACGAAACCATCGTCAGCAGTCAATCCGGGCTTATCTTGAGGAATGGAAGGCAGCAAGCACCCTGTGCTGATAGAACTGCGACATCTGTGGTGACAAAGGGACAAAAACCAATACAGTGGAGCATAAACATATTTCCGATTCATATAAATAAGAACATAGGAGCCGCGAATGATATTACTTATAACTACTTAGTAAATGGGAGGAAGCAGTATGATAACAGCTATTATATCCATGTCATTTGTTACAGGAGCTAAGATGTGGCTGATAGGTTGGCTTGTATGCACACTTATATATTTTGTTGTTTTATTACTGAAAAGGAGTAACAGAACAAAAAACGGCATTAAAAATATATTGCTTACATTTTTATTAGCAGGATTTCTTGTTGACCTGGTGTGGGCATTGATTTACTACAATAAATCAGGATACGTCAATCATGGCATTGGTGCCGTCTATGTATTGCTTCTGTGGCCTGCAGCGCTGGCAATCAGCGGCTTTGCGGCATCAATGCTTAACAGAAAGG
>DCTS01000018.1:7214-9331 GCA_002329645.1 Lachnoclostridium sp. UBA1434
TAACAGAAAGGCGATATAGTGGGAAGATCCTATGATTAATATATCAGAGAGGCGATATAGTGGGAGGATTCTTTGAGTAATTTAACAGAAATGATTGTGAAAGGCTCCGAGATCTACTTCAGAGCTTTTGCCTTAGCAAGCAACATACATCTTAATGAAGGCGACATTGAATGGATTATACCAAAGCAGGGTGAGAAAGGCCCTGCCATTGTCTATAAGGTTCAGTTGCCCGATGATACGGCGGAGAAAGCAATATCCGCCCTGGTTCCGGACCTGAAGGCCGGTAAAGTTCCGGATTTTTGGGTTTTATCGCCGCTATCCGGTCCTGACGGGCTTGCAGATATTCTTGTAAGAAACGGCTTTAAAGATATAACTGACAATGATGAGCCACAATACGGAATGGCATTGGATATGAATGAACTATGCAATCCGGCAAGGTTGAATGATAAGGTGGAAATCAGAAAAGTAAAAACATTATCCGATTTTGCAGCATGGGTTAATATAGCCAATACCGCCTTACACAGGTGTGAACTGCTGTCTGCAGAGCATTTCGCTATATGGCTTGAACAAAAGGAAATGGATATTTATCTGGGCATTATTGACGGAGTTCCTGTATCCACTGCAGCAACGATTTCAAGCAGAAAGACTGCATCCCTGGAATTTGTGTCGACACTCGAAGGATATCGAAACCAGGGTATAGCCTTCACAGTATGCTTCAGGGCGCTGAAGGCCTTGCAGGCCAGAGGCACAGAATATGTTACATTACGCTGTGAATTCGAGGTATATAAACTGTATGAAAAGATGGGCTTCAAGCCTTATTATGAGCAAAGGCTGTTTTCCTTCCCAAGAGGTAATTAATAATCCGATATTACAATTAATAATCCGATAATTCAATTATTTTATTGATATATGGGAAGAAGTTAAGATATAATTATTGGTACATGGAAAGTTTTTCTATGTACCATTTTAGTTTCTAAGGAACACAATGAAGTGTGAATATGTCCGCAATATTATTGTCTTTGCGAAATATAAGTAATACGTTTTTAATGAAGCAAGTAATGGCAAGCGAACAGCGCTGAGGGGAGTGGAGCAATGAATAATATAAAGATTATTATCGGTCTGTTTCTATTATGTGTTATATTGATACTGTTATTTGTTCTCAGTAGGCGGCGTGATTATACTTCGGTAGAAGTATCTAAATTATCGGATAATATATGGCTGATGAATGACAATGATGATGCAACGGGATATATCGTTGTGGGAAAAGATAAGGCTGCCGTAATAGATACCATGTATGGGCGGGATAATATTTATAAAGTGGTGCGCACGGTAACTGCTCTTCCGGTTATAGTCATCAATACCCACGGACACATTGACCATATATACGGAAATGCTTATTTTGACGAGGTATATATTCATCCCGACGATATTAACATTGCAGGAATTGCATATGGATATCCTCAGTATATGGAGATAAAAAGGAACCTGAAAAAGGATGTTGCTTTCAAAATAACAAAGGAAGGCGACAGATTTGACCTGGGAGGAATAACTCTTGAAATATACGATCTTCCGGGCCATACACCGGGCGGCATATGCATACTTGACAGGGAGGACCGCGTTCTTTTTACCGGGGACAGCATTAACAGGCATTGCTGGATGCAGCTTAACGAATGCAGCTCATTGGAGGACTTCTATATTGCTTTGCAAAGATTGAATTTCATTAGAAATGATTATGATTACATTTTGCATGGCCATGCAAAAGGATTTGAAGATGCATCATTATATGAAAAGCATATGGCGGCGGTAAAAGAAGTCATCGATAAGGTAAATGCCGATACGGATCAGGATTATACATATTTTGGCGGAATATGCAAGATACATTATTCATCTGATGATGTGGCAGTAGTATATAATCCTTAATACAAAATAGCAGCCTCGAAAGTATGGTAGGAAATTACTAATCCATATAAGCAAAAAGAGAATAAAGTCGGCGCATGATGAAAAAGCAAAGAAGTAAATAGTATAAAGAAGTAAATAGTATAAAAAGAAGTAAATAGTTTATCGAAGTAAATAGTTTATAGAAGTAAATAGTTTATAGAAGTAAATAGTTTATAGAA